>CAMAGA010000073.1 GCA_945833955.1 uncultured Clostridia bacterium | reverse complement strand
AACTCTTCCGCACTGGAAAGCACTTCGGACGTAGGTATGTTCCTCGTCATTTTAGCGGCGGCAATCGCATCCATCTTTGCAGGGCTCGGTTCTGCAATCGGCGTAGGCAAGGCAGGGCAGGCGGCGGCAGCGCTCTCGGCTGAACAGCCCGATAAATTCGGTAAAGCGCTCGTATTGCAGCTTTTGCCCGGTTCGCAGGGCATTTACGGGTTCGTCGTTGCGCTGATGATCCTCATCAAGTGCGGCGTATTTGCCGGCGGTACAACGGAAATCACGCTCCAGATGGGGCTCACCGCAATCATGTGCGCTCTGCCCATTGCAATCGTCGGGTTCGTTTCCGCCATTCATCAGAGCAAGGTTGCCGTTGCCGGCATGGGAGCACTCGCTAAGCGTTCGGAAGAGTTCGGCCACGCCATGACGATGACCGCCATGGTCGAAACGTACGCGCTGTTCGGGTTGCTCGTTTCCCTGCTTCCCGTTCTGCTTCTGTTCTAAGGTGCGTTATGAGCGGCAAAGAAAAAATCATAGAAAGCATCCTAAACGATGCAAGAGCGCAGAGCGCGGAAATCCTTGCCCGTGCAGACGAAAGTGCCGCAGCGATTCTCTTGAAAGCCCAACGGGAGTGTGAGGAAGCAAAACAGGCAGCGGAAAAGCTTGCCGAGGAGAACGCAAAAGCGACGCTCTCCCGCCGCATTGCCGTGGCCAGGCTGGACGCCCGCAAGGAGACGCTTGCCGCAAAACAGCAGGCACTGACCAAGGTATTCGACCTCGCCTGCGAAAAGCTCTGCTCCCCGGAGAATGCAAATTACAAGCAATTTATTCTGCGACTTCTCGACCGCTATGCGGAAGACGGCGAGTGCGTCGTGCTTTGCGAGCGGGATAAAGCTCGGGTTACGCCGCAGGATATCTATATGTTCGCCGCAGAACGGCAGATGCGCCTTTCCTGCCGGTACGAGGGCGACTTTGCAGGCGGCGTGCTTCTGGAAAGGGGAACGACCACCAAAAACGTAACCGTGCCGACGCTGCTCAAGGAACTCAAGGAAAGCGACGAACGCAGAATTTACGGCGTATTGTTCGGAGGAGAAAACGAATAATGAACGTAGAGAGCGTGATTTATGCCAATATGCGTGCAAGCGTGCATGAGAATGCGCTCCTTTCGGCGGAGCAGTACGTGCGGCTATCCGAGTGCAAAAATTCGGAGGAAGTCGTCCGCTACCTCTCCACGCTGGGCTACGAAGGCGCCACGGCGGACGAAATGTTCCGTAACGCCATGGACTCCGTTTACGCCTTTTTGGACGAGTGCGCACCCATCCCCGCCCTTTGCGTTGCGATGAAAAAGAAGAACGATTACCACAACGCCAAGGTGATGATCAAGTGCAAATATATGCGCAAAGCCGTCCCTGAGGAGCTTTTATACTTAAACGGCAATCTGGACGTAGTGAAGATGAAGGACGGCATCCTTGCCGATAATTACGCCGACCTGCCCCAGCCCATGGCAAAGGCGCTGGAGGAAATCGACTTGCGCTTTTACGGGGGCGAACGCTCCGCACGGCTCATCGATTGCCTGCTCACCAAGGCGACGTACGAAGATATGCTGGCGGTATCGGCTAAGTTCCCCGCATTCCGAAAACTGGTCGTTGCGGAAATCGACGCAGCCAACCTTTCTGCCGCAATGCGCATCCGCGCCAACGGACTTGCGGAAAAGGAGCTTGCGACCGAGCGGATAGAGGGCGGAAGCGTGCCTTACGCCGTTCTCGCCGATATGCTGACGGCGGACGAGGAAACGGTTATCTCCCGCCTTGCGCCCTTCGGCTATGCGGAAGCGGCAAAGACGGCTTTTAGCGATCTTGCCCAAAGCCGTGCGCTCCGCTCCTTTGAAAAGCTGGCGGACAACGTGATTCTATCGGAAGTAAAAAAGAGTCGGGCAAATTACGAAGATTATATGTATTTTTACGGATTCGTCTACGCCCGCTTGTATGAATTGAAAAACGTCCGACTCATCGCCGGCGGCGTGAACGCCGGGTGGGATCGGCAGACTATGCAGGAGAGGCTGCGGACGCTCTATGTTGGATAAAATGGCAGTCATTGGCGATAAGGACAGTAACTTCGCCTTTAAAGCAGTCGGTGTGGACGTCTTCGGCGCAGAAAAGGAAGACGAAGCACGGGAGATTATCAAAGATCTTGCCGCAAACGGTTATAAAGTCATTTTCATTGCGGAAGATCTTGCCGAAAAGATAGACGCTTTTTTAGAAAAGTATCGGGCGCAGACGTACCCTGCAATCATTCCCATTCCCCGCGGCGGCAAGAGCTCAGGCTACGCCATGCAGGGGCTGAAACGGGATATGGATAAGGCGATCGGCGCGGATATCCTCTTTAAAAATGGGTCGTAACTTTCAGGTTAGTAAGGAGCAGAATTATGCAAGGTAAAGTAGTTAAAGTTTCAGGACCGTTGATCGTAGCGGAGAACATGGCGGATTCCAAATTGTTCGACGTAGTTCGTGTGTCCGAAAAGAAATTGATCGGGGAAATCATAGAACTGCGAGGGGACCGTGCGTCCGTACAGGTCTATGAGGAAACCGCAGGTATCGGTCCGGGCGAAGCCGTCTATTCCACGGGTGCGCCCCTCTCCGTAGAACTTGCTCCCGGCTTAATGGAAGGTATTTTCGACGGCATCCAGCGTCCGCTCACCAAACTCGTGGAGCTCTCCGGCGACCGCATTGAACGCGGTACGGAGGTTTCCCCGCTCGATCACAGCAAAAAGTGGACGTTCGTACCCAAAGCCAAGGTCGGCGCCGTGCTTTCCGCAGGCGATATCTTAGGTACCGTGCAGGAAACGCCCGTCGTGGAACATCGCATCATGGTTCCCTATAAAACGGACGGGGAACTCCTCTCCATCGAGGCAGGGGATTTTACCATCGACGAACCGATCGCAACCATCCGCAAAACCAACGGCGAGGTCGTCAAAGTGCCCATGTTGCAAAAGTGGCCCGTCCGCAAGGGCAGACCGTATGCGGAAAAGATCGCCCCCTCCGAGCCGATGGTCACGGGGCAGCGAGTCATTGATACGCTCTTCCCCGTAGCGCGCGGCGGTTGCGCCGCCGTTCCCGGTCCGTTCGGGTCGGGCAAAACGGTGGTACAGCATCAGCTTGCCAAGTGGGCGGATGCGGACATCATCGTGTACGTCGGTTGCGGCGAGCGCGGCAACGAAATGACGGACGTTCTCAATGAATTCCCCGAACTTATCGACCCGAAGTCCGGTCAGCCGCTCATGAAGCGCACGGTGCTCATTGCCAACACTTCGGATATGCCCGTCGCCGCAAGAGAGGCGTCCATTTACACGGGCATCACCATTGCGGAATACTTCCGGGACATGGGCTATAACGTAGCCATCATGGCGGATTCCTCCTCCCGTTGGGCGGAAGCGCTGCGGGAAATGAGCGGGAGACTCGAGGAAATGCCCGGCGAAGAAGGGTACCCGGCGTACCTTTCCTCCCGTCTTGCCGGGTATTACGAAAGAGCCGGCATCGTCAAGGTGCTGGGCAGCGAGGGCAGAAGGGGCTCCGTTACCGCCATTTCCGCCGTATCGCCCCCGGGCGGCGACCTTTCGGAACCCGTATCGCAGGCAACGCTGCGTATCGTCAAGGTGTTCTGGGGTTTGTCCTCGGCGCTTGCGTACAAGCGGCACTTCCCGGCAATCGACTGGCTCATCAGTTATTCGCTGTATGCCGACCGTCTGAAGGACTGGTACGATAATAACGTTTCCGAACGTTTTGAAGCGTACCGCTCGTTTGCGCTCCGGGTTTTGCAGGAAGAAGCGAACTTAAACGAAATCGTGCGCCTTGTCGGTATAGACGCCGTCTCCTATCATGACCGCATCACGCTGGAAACGGCGAAGATCATTCGGGAAGACTACCTGCATCAGAACGCCTTCCACGAGGTAGACACCTTCACTTCCCTGCAAAAGCAGTGCGGTATGCTGGAAATCATTCATACCTATTACGATTGCTGTAACGCCGCTTTGGACAAGGGTGCGGAACTTTCCGATATTTTGCGCCTTGCCGACCTCAGGGAAAGAATCGGCAGAGCCAA
This sequence comes from uncultured Clostridia bacterium, assembly GCA_945833955.1. Taxonomy (GTDB): domain Bacteria; phylum Bacillota; class Clostridia; order Christensenellales; family Borkfalkiaceae; genus CAMAGA01. Next base: position 3,316 of record CAMAGA010000073.1, on the reverse strand, counting down.
ATACGTGGAAGAACAGGATGCGGAATCCGCCTTTGCGGACATCGTTTTCGCAATCCGTCAGCAGACGCAATCGCTTTGCGGAGGGGAAGAATTATGTTAAAAGAATATAAAAGCATACAGGAAGTCGTCGGCCCCCTCATGCTCGTTACGGGCGTAGAGGGCGTAAAGTACGACGAACTCGTGGAAATCGAGCAGGACAACGGCGAAATCCGCATGGGCAAGGTGCTGGAAGTCAAGGATGACAAGGCGCTCGTGCAGCTGTTTGAAAGTGCGCAGGGCTTGAAGATTTCCACTGCCAAGGCAAGGTTCCTTGGCAGAAGCTTATCCCTTGCCGTCTCTCCCGATATGCTCGGCAGAGTTTTCGACGGCATGGGTAACCCCAAGGATAACGGTGCGCCTATCATTGCGGAAAAACGCGTCAACATCAACGGCTCGCCCATCAACCCGGCGGCACGCAACTACCCCAACGAATTCATTCAGACGGGTATCTCCGCCATCGACGGCTTGAACACGCTCGTCCGCGGGCAAAAACTGCCCGTGTTCAGTATGAGCGGCTTGCCCCATGCGGACCTCGCGGCGCAAATTGCCCGTCAGGCAAAGGTGCTCTCTGCGGACGATAAGTTCGCCGTCATCTTTGCGGCAATCGGCATCACGTATGAGGAAGCGGACTTCTTCATCTCCGACTTCCGCAAAACGGGCGCCATCGAAAGAACGGTTATGTTCATGAACCTTGCCAACGACCCCGCCATCGAGCGTATCGCCACGCCGAGAATGGCGCTCACCTGTGCGGAATACCTCGCCTTCGATCTCGGAATGCACGTCCTCGTCATCATGACGGATATCACCAACTATTGCGAGGCTCTGCGGGAAGTCTCCGCCGCCCGTAAGGAAGTCCCCGGTCGTCGCGGTTATCCCGGTTACCTCTATACCGACCTTGCTTCTCTTTATGAGCGTGCCGGCAGAATCAAGGGCAAGGAAGGCTCCATCACGCAGATCCCCATCCTCACCATGCCGGAAGACGATAAAACGCACCCCATTCCCGACCTCACGGGGTATATCACGGAAGGGCAGATCATCCTTTCGAGGGAGCTCTACAAAAAGGGCGTCAATCCCCCGATTGACGTGCTTCCGTCCCTTTCCCGTCTCAAGGATAAGGGCATGGGCGACGGCAAAACGAGGGAGGACCATGCGGACACCATGAACCAGCTGTTTGCGGCGTACGCCGCCGGTAAGGACGCTAAGGAACTGGCGGCAATCCTCGGCGACTCCGCCCTCTCGGAAACGGATAAGCTCTTTGCAAAGTTTGCGGAAGAATTTGAAAAACGCTATATCAATCAGGGCTTTACAACGAACCGTTCTATTGTGGAGACACTGGATCTCGGTTGGGAACTCTTATCCATCCTGCCCAGGGGGGAACTCAAGCGTATCAAGGATAAGTATATTGATAAGTACCTTCCCAAAAAGGATAATTGAGAGGTGGGCGCATGGCAAGGTTAAACGTAAATCCCACCCGACAGGAGCTGCGCAATTTAAAGGGCAGGCTGGCAACCGCCACCCGTGGGCACAAGCTCTTAAAGGATAAGTCGGACGAAATGATCCGCCGCTTTTCGGAACTCATTCGGGAAAACAAGCGCCTCAGAGAAGAGGTGGAGTCGGAGCTCGCCTCGGCACTTGCGGACTTTGCGGTGGCAAAGAGCCTCATGGACGAGCGGGCCCTCGAACAGGCGTTCTTAATGCCTGCTTCCGCCGTGCATCTCGAATGCTCCGCAAAAACCGTCATGTCCGTTCCCGTGCCTTCTATCAGGGTGGAACAGGAAAGCGGTTCGGAACTCTACCCCTATGCGTTCACTTCCGTCTCTTCGGAAGCGGACTATTCCATCGCCGTCCTCTCCGCACTCTTGCCCAAGCTGGTAAAATTGGCGGAAGTGGAAAAGGCGTGCAATATTCTCGCCATCGAAATCGAAAAGAATAAGCGTCGGGTCAACGCGCTGGAATACGTCATGATTCCGCAAACGGAAGAAACGATCCGCTATATCACCATGAAGATGGACGAAAACACCCGCGGCGAAACGACGAGACTCATGAAGGTCAAGGCAATGCTCAACGAGCAATCCGAACAGTCGGATTCAGCGGCGTCTTCCGTCCCGTCCGAGCAATCGGAGTAGTCTGCCCCCATTCTTTGCGTAGCACGGAGTTATAGTGCGCAGGGATACCACCTGTCTTCATTGGACGGAGAGAGGTGGTAAAAATCTTTGATTTTTGACGGAAGGAGGGAAAAATTCCGTCCTTCCGTTCGGCTGAAAGGATTCAAAAAGCAATTGCTATGCCTTGCCTTCCTCTGACGAGGAAGGCAAGGCATTAGCCGTGACGGAAGGAGAGATTCCCGGGCGATTGTATTAGTGCGGTTTAGCGAGATTGACCAAGAAATTGCTATACTTTGCCTTTCTCTGATCCCCCCTTTGGCTCCCTCTGACGGTGAGAATACGGCAACGCCCCTTGCCTCCACCTTTCAGGAAGCTATCCTGCCTGCCTCCACCTGACGGGGCAGAGTTATAGGGCGTATCGGAGCAGCCCTGCTTCCACCTGAAGAGGAAGGTGGCAAAAATCTCCGATTTTTGACGGAGGGAGAGAAAAAGTATTTATAATAGTTACTTCAAAGTTATAGCAAGAGTCCGATCCCCCTTCCTCGTTGAGGAAGGGGGATCGCTTGTGGTGGAAGGAGTTTTTTGCCGATAGCTTTTTCGGAGAGTATCGGAGTTATAGGGTACATCGGAACAAGCTTGCCTTCCTCTGACGAGGAAGGTGGCACGGCGCACGCCGTGACGGAAGGAGAGAAAAGCGGTAATCAAACATAGATATAAAAGACTGACCTTATTTATGCTTGTAATTTTTTGCCTGCAAAAAATTACAAGCAGAGAAAATCTCTCCCTCAGTCAGCTTCGCTTTCTGCTCGCTGACAGCTCCCCGTCAGGTGGAGCCAAGGCAAAGCAGTTCCTGATTCTATGCATTCAACTGTATCGAAGCAAGTGCCGCCAGGTCTCTCCCTCAGTCTCCTGCGGAGACAGCTCCCTCATCAGATGGAGCCGGGCAGTTCCGATGTGACTTATAACTCCCATATCCCTTCGGAGAATGGAGCCTTTCACAAGGACAAGCCGTTCCTTTTTATTTCCATTCCGCCACCCGCCCCGAAAAAAGAGGGAACACAACTTTCCGTTCAGGCTCCCGACATGAAGCCTTTCATGTGGATATAATTTCCATAATAACAATGTGCCGCCGAGGTTTGTAACAAACCTCGGCGGCTTATCCTTTACTGTTG
>CAMAGA010000072.1 GCA_945833955.1 uncultured Clostridia bacterium | reverse complement strand
ATTTTTCTTTTACACAACCGAATGCGTATGCAAAAATACGCACCTTTCCGAAAACGGAAAGATGCGTACTCGCTTACCTGATCCAAATTCGCCGTCCGGGCGAACCGATCGTATTATACTCTTTTTACATTATGCTCTCTTTTTACGAAGGAGCGTTACCGCAAATGCCGCAGAAGCGAGCAGGAGCAAGCCGCCCAGTCCGCCGCCGAGCGTACTGCCGAAGGATACGACGCCGCAACCCTTCTTTTCCGACGAGGAAGTCGAAGAAGAATCGGTCGAGGAATCGGAAGGCTGCTTTTCGGTAACGGTGATCTGGATCGTATCGCTGTTTTCATTGCCGGCTTCGTCCCTTGCCGTAACGGTAACCGTATAGACGCCGACTTCCGCTACGATGGTATTGTTTGCAGGGAGCTGTACTTCCGCGCCGTCCTTTTTAACGGTAACGGTGATTTCCAATTCTGCCGTTACATCGTCCGTGGCTTCATAGCTGATGACGATGGAATCGCCCTCGGTTGCGCTCGTCTTCGTCGTAATGGTAACGACGGGAGCGGTCGTATCGGGTGTTTCGTATACGGGAAGATCTTCTATAACCAGCGGATACAGATTGAGGTATCTGCACAATGCAAGCGATACCATTTCGAATGCGCCCGTGCCCGTACCGTTCGTATGTACGTGTACGTCTTGGAACGCCGTTTTCAGACCGCTTGCCGCAAGGTCAATCATCACAAAGGTCGTTTCATCGGGCACAAATTCCACTTCGGAAAGCAATCTGCCGTCGGTAAGGACGAGGGAGCCTTCCGCATTTTCGCTTGCCCAACGAACGCCGACGCCTGCAAATTCCAGCCGCACGCCGGAAAGATCCGTGCCTTCCGCAACCGTGATTCCCACGATCAATACGTCGTAGGAGCCGTCGCTCGGAAGATACAGGTAACCTGCATATTCATACCCTTCGCCGGATGGCGTAAAGTGAATTTCGGTATCCGTTTCAAAAGCCGTTTCCTCATCGAGCCACAACAAATCTTCCGACAACGTCTTCTGCGTCAGCTTCAGATTTTCGATTACGAAGCCGCCCGTTGCAATGCCGTTGGTATGTACGTGAATGTCCGCAAATGCCGTATTCAGACCGCTTGCCGCAAGGTCAATGGTAACCGTCTGCGTTACGCCGGGCACAAATTCCGCTTCGGAAAGCAATCTGCCGTCTGTAAGGACGAGGGAACCTTCCGCATTTTCACTTGCCCAACGAACGCCGACGCCTGCAAATTCCAGTCTTATGCCGGAAAGATCCGTGCCTTCCGCAACCGTGATATCCATGCTCATCGTTTGCGCGGTGCCGTCGTTGGGAAGATAAATGTAACCTGCATATTCATACCCTTCGGCAGAAGGCGTAAATTCGATTCGGGAGTCCGTTTCGGTTTCATTGATAATATAGCTTCTTTCCGCAAAGAAGATTTCGTCGATTTCCAAGATACCCGTACCGGAATAGTACATATCCATGCCGTTGAAGCCTGCCGCATTCGTGCCGAAGCCGGAAAGCTCGAGATCGATCACGAGGTAGTACCAGCCGTCTTCCGTAACGTACGGGTTGGAGGCGTCTAAACCTGCCATCTTCAGACCGTTGCCTGCCATCATCTGATTGGCATAGATAACGGAGCCGTAAGCGTCGTTCGAGCCGAGCGAGAAGCGGAAGTTATCCAGCGTTGCGCCCTCGGACGCTCTTGCCTTGACAACGAGATACTGCCCGTTGCCGTACGTTTGGGAAGCATATTTAAAGTTGATATAGTCGTCCTGCGCAAGAGCGGTGGCGTCGATCTTCAGTGCGCCGTCCGCAATGCTGACCATGGTTTCATTCTTATAGGAAAGTCTGTAGTAAAGGCCTGCCGCCTGCATCTGCGGCATGGTGGACATTTCTTCGTAATCGCCGTTGATCTTGGACTGCGCAACGTTGAAGTCTTCCAGTTTCTGTGTAGTCGTGGGGTCGATGACGGGAATCCTGGTCGCTACCTCGTCGTCCTGCAGGTTGGTCAGGAACATACGCTCAATCGCAACGCTTTCCGGCCCGTTATAGCTGACCGTAACGGAACGCAAGGTGCCTTCTACCGTAACCAATTCGGAAACGGACATAGCCGCCTGTCCGTTGACGGAAGCCGTCGCACCTACGACGTCGCCCGTAGCTTCTACCACAAGGTACTCATAGCCGCCGATTTCTTCCGCAAATTCCATGGAAAGCGTAGCTTCATTATGCAGCGTAACCGCGCGCTTTACGATGAAGCCTTCGGAAGAGCCGCACCACCAGCCGTTGGGATGCGTTGCCTTGGCGGTCTGATCGACCGTTTCGCCGCCTAAGAAGGTGTTCAGCATAATTCTCGAGCTCTCGTGCGTGTCGGCATCGTCGGAAGTATAGTAGATTTCCGAGATATCGAGCATACCTTCCTCTTCCTGCCCGGCATAGAGGTGGAAGCCGAGAATGGTACCCGCATTGAGTTTGATATCCGTGCCCTCGAACACTTCTTCGTCTTCATAGGAAGCCGTAAAGCTGATGACGTACTTCTGCCATTCGTCCGTCAGCGCAGGCAGGTTTTCGCCGTCCGGGTCGAGCATATTGTCCAACGTCTTTGCGTATATCGGCGTGCTGTCATTATATCTTGCACCCAGATACAGCTCGGAAAGTTCCACGTCGCCGTTCGGCGCGCGCATGGTGAGCACGAGGTTCTTTGCGCCCTGCTCGCCTGCCGGCGTACCCTGCTTATAGATAGCGTCGTCCGGAGAAACGGATACACCCTGCGTATAGCCTACGCGCAGGAACGGTTTTTCGCCGAGATCGGCGTCGCCGCTCACCGTAACCGAGCTTAAATCGGCTACGTTGTAATCCGCAATCAGCGTATCGTATTTTGCATTGAACTCACGGAGCGATTCGTTCTCTGCAGAAGCCATTGCCGCCGTTCCCACGCCTGCCACGCCGATTGCAACGACGGTCAGCGCAGAAAACAGCATCTTTTTGATGGATTTCATATAGATCCCCCTTTAATAAATTTCTTTTTTATTCCCCATAGACTTTTATTCCCCATAGACGTAGAGTTCGGAAAGCTGTGCGCCGTATCCGCCCAACGAACTATTGGAATTCCAGACTAATTTTACGTATCTTGCCGGAATGCTCTCCGCAAGCTCGACCATATTGGAGTTGCCGCTTGCAGGGTCGAACAGATATTCCGTCGACTCCTTTGCGACCGTCCAGTTTGCGCCGTCCGTACTGACGAGTATCTCTATCTCCTGCGTGCGCGGTTCCCACGTCAGAAGCGGCGGCAGATGCATGATGAAGTATTTGACGTTATAGACGTCGCCCAGATCCACGATGAAGAATGCGCCTTCGGAGGTATCCGCTTCCCAATACGTATTCTCGTTGCCGTCCAGAAGGTAATTGGGTTCGTATACGTCGAAGTATTGCGTGGAATCCACGATCGCCTTCGTGGTGGAAAGCGAGCAGGGATAGAATGCGATTTCCGCAATGGAAAGCTCGGTCGGAGCCGTCATGCCCTCCCCGCGGAAGATGCGGAGCTGTAAGCTGACGCAGGTGAGCGTGGCGGAAAGCTTGATATCGAAGTAGTTGCCGTTTGCAGGCGATACGTCGTATTCGGTAGTGGAAACGCTGCGCACGAAGTTTGTGGCTTCCGCCGTCTTTTTTACGAACACGCCGATGTTGTAACTATAAACGTAACTGCTGTCCTTGGCAAGATATACCCGAATGACGCCCGGGGAAACCGCTTCGCCGAAGTCAAAAGTGAGTGCGGCAAATTCGTTCGTTTCCCCCGTCCAATCCCCGGCTATCCACGAAGTGCTTCTGTCCCCGTCAAAGAGGGCAGCCTTGGCGTCGTTCTTGGTAAACGGTCCGCTGCCGTCGTCGTAAGGGGATTTTGCCTGATTCCCCACGCCGTGCGTCGGCAAAACCTGCACGCTTTCGGTAGAAAGTTGCACGCCCATATACAATTCCTGCACGTCCAGAATGGCAAAGGCAGGCACTTCCAACCCGGAGTGCGCTTTGGTTTGCACGACCGTCTTATCCGTTTTTTCGCTCTTTAAATCGAGCGTATACGGCAACCTTTGCAATGCGCCGTGCACGGAAGCCGACCCCGCATTGACGAGAATCGCCTTCGTGTAGTTGTTCATGCCGAGCTTCAATTCCTCGGCGGAAGTAATGCGCTTGCCCTCTATTTCCAGATTGGAAATTTCCACGTTTTCCACGTAGGAAGTGGAGCTTTCGCCGTTGATGCGGCAGACGATGGAATCCGCCATGCGCAACACCTTGATATTGTCAAAGCGAACGCCGTCGATCGTGCCGCGCAATCCGCCCGATTGCGTCCAGTTTTCGTTGTAAGCGATCGTGATGTCGATGAGGTAATCTTCGAGTCCGTCCAGCTGATTGTCGCCCTTCATCCGTGCGTCCTCGATGGTGATATTGGAATAGGTTACGTTCGTAATATCCGCATCGTCGCAGTTATGAATGGACATAGCCGCCTTATGATAATTGTGCAGAATGGTTACGTTGCGGAACTGAATGTCGTTCATCGTTGCGCCGTTCGTTTCAAAGCCGACTTCGCAACTCTGCGCCAGATCCGTCCAGACCGTTACGCCGTCAAAAACGACGTGATCGGTCGTACCCCTGTCCGAATTTTTTACGACGAGCGAGTCGTCCCACGACCGCACGAAGCCGCCGTTCACCGTTACGTTTTTACAGGACTGCACGGAGATGCCGTCGCCGTTGGCGCGGGCGGTGATGATTTTGATATTTTCCAAAGTAACGTTTTCGCACTTGTACAGCGTGATCGCCCACCCGGCAGGATCTAAAAAGGCAACGCCTTCCATACGGATATTTTTGGAAGAACGGATTTCCACGGGAAGCGTGTATTCGCTTGCCTTGGTTCGGTCGTATATGCTGCCGCAAAAAATCCCTCTGCCCCGAACGGTCAGGTTTTCCACCTGTTCGGCACGGATCTGCCCGTACACGTAGGCGCCGCCCGCAAGATATACGGTTTTGCCGCTCGATACGGGAATCGCCCCCGCAGAATAGACGCCCGGCCCGATATAGATCACGTCTTTTGGCACGTTGTCGGGATCCACGGGGTCCGTCTCGATGGGATTTGCAAAAATATGCAGGGCGTTGTCCGCGCCGTCCTCCACCGTGCCGTCGTTATATTCCAGCGTGTAGTTTGCGCTGTACTCCAAATCGAACTCGATTACGTTCCCCGTAACCGCGGGGGAAACGTTATAGGCAAGCGGACGAATCACCACGTCCGAAAGCTTTTCTGCGCCGTGAATTTCCACACGCATATGCACCCGACCTTCAAAGTCGAACAGAACTACCTGATTGACGGCTTTGGAGTACGTATAACTGAAAATGCGGTTATGGTTGACCCTCGTTTCGTACACGAACAGCTCTTCCCCTTCGACGGAAGCGGAAAGCTTTGCCGAGCTTTGCATGAGCGAAGGGCCTTCGTAAACGACGAGCTTCGTCTGTTCCACCGTGCGTTCGGGCGGCGGTACGGGATCTTCTTCCGAAACGGAAGCAGACGTACTGTCAGAACCTGAGCCCGAAGAGTCGGTGCCTTCGCAGGCGGAAAGCCCGAACGACAGGCAAAGCACCAACGTAAGCAAAAGCAATAAAATTTTTTTGAAAGTTATTTTCATGCATATCCCCCCAAACAAAACAAAATTTGTTTGTTTCTATCATATATACTATAACAAATGCAAGCGGAAAAGAAAACCTATGAAAACTGCAAAAAAGTAGGTAAAACTGCTATTTTGCTTATTTTATAATACTTCCACCTCGGTTTTTTCCCCGTAAGCGGCTAAATCTTCCGCCGAAGCGGAAAATGAGAAGCTTGCCCCCGTAACGCTTTCCGCCATCCGGTAGGAAAAGTTTTCTAGGTATCCGCAATCTTTCAGAACGTATTTCCCTTCCGGAACAGTCTTGCCTGCCAAAGAAACGCCGCTGATAAAAACGCCGTCCACGTAGTGCGCGCCTTGGTAACCCGACCTCGTATCGTAACTTCCGCCGAGCACGAAGACGATGCTCTTTGCGGATATCACTTTTACGTTTTCCACCGAGACGGAGGAAACGGAGCCGAGCTCCGTAATCGTATGATTCACCGACCACGTGCTGTGAAACTGCACCCGAACTTCCAGCAAAGTGCCCGTAGTGCTGTAACCGTCCTCCACCGTGATATCCTTCCAGCGCACGTCCTTTACGTCTGCGTTGTTGGCGTTGTGAATGCTCATGACGGCGTTATGGAGTGCGTGCAGAACGGTGATGTTCTCGAACGCCACGTCCGTAAGCTCCTTGCCGACCGTCTCGTAGCCCACTTCCATGCACTGCGCCAGATCCGTCCAGACGGTGCAATCGGCAAAGCGTATATGCTTGGTTGCGCCCTGCTCGGAGCGGTTTTCCCACCTCGGATAGTTCTTCACTACGAGGGAATCGTCCCACGTGCGCACAAAGCAACCCGTGACCTCGATATTCTTGCAGGATTGCAGGGAGATCCCGTCCCCGTTGGAACGGGAAGAAATGATCTTGATATCGTCTATCCTTGCATTCTCAATGAAATAGAAGTTGACCGTCCACCCGGCAGGGTCCAGCACGGAAAAATCGGAAAGGAGTACGTCCGTGCAGTGATTGCAGTCGATCGGCACGGTTACGGTATAGTGCTCGCTCGAAGCGTCTCGATCGAAGGTACTGCCGTCTATGACGCCTCTGCCGACGATGGCGATATGATTTGCCCGATCGGCGCTGAACTTGGCGCGCACCACGGCGCCGTCCCGAAGCCAGACGAGTGTATCGGAAGGCACGTTCACGGCATTTTGCGCCTTGGAAATGCGGCTGTCGTTTGCGCTCGTGTGCAAGCCCGCCTCAAAAATCATCACGTTGCGGTAAGCGGCGGTATCGGGAAAGCTCCCGTAATCGGAAACGAACAGATGCACGGCGTCGTACTTGTCTCCGTTGATTTCCACTACGTATTCACCGCTGCTGCGCAGGGTAACGTACAGCTTGTTTGCCGCTACGTCCGCCACCGTAACCACGTTTGCGGAAAGGGGTCGCACCACGGTGGAATAGTTGAGCTGCACGTTGGGCACGATCGTCAACGTTACCTTGCCTTCCAGTTCCAAAAGTCCCACGCCGTTCGGCTTGCGCTTGTACTGATTGGGCGTCCAGCTCTGCGACGTGTTCACCTGCACGCTGTACAGCGGCAGTTCCGTTTCGCCTACGTACACCTTTACGGCGTCGTACCTTTCCACACCCTCGGGAATGCGGGAAAACCGCACCCGATTGACGGCTTTTTCCGTCTCTTCCGATTGCGAAACGCTTACGGAATCGGAAGTGCCCGTATCGGTATAGTCTGCGCAGGCAACGCCTGCCAATAAAAAGACGAAAGATAACAAAAATACGATAATTTTTTGGATCATATCTTTAAGAGATGCGGATTTCCGCCGTCGGGTCGTAAATTGCCGCCGTGGCAAGGTCTA
>CAMAGA010000071.1 GCA_945833955.1 uncultured Clostridia bacterium | reverse complement strand
GGCGCTGCCGTCGGGGATTTCCAGATTCACGTTTTGCAGAACGGGATTGTTCCCGTAACTTTTATTCAGTCCTTGAATGGATATCATTTTACCGTATCCCCCAGATGTTTTTTCTTTTCCATCGTACCGATAAGCAACTTGACGCCCCAGCCGATGACAAGGTAAATCAGCGTTACGGCAAGCAAAGCGAACAGTGCGTCAAACGTTCGGGAAGATACGATGTCGGAAGCGCGCGTCAGATCCATAATGGCGATATACCCCACAACGGAAGTTTCCTGCAACGTGCTTACAAATTGATTTTTATAGACGGGCAAAACGTTTTGAATCGTCTGCGGAAGCACAACGTAAAAAAACGATTGCAAACGCGTCATTCCGAGAGTCCTTGCGGCTTCCACCTCTCCGCGGCTGACGGTACTCGCCGACGAATAAAATATATCCGACATATAGCAACCCGTTTTTATGGTAAGGCAAATGATGACCACGCCTACCACGGGCAACGCGCTCGAACCGAAAATGACGTAAACGAAGAGCATTAAGAGCACCATGGTCGGGATCTGAATGAAGAGCGACGTTACGGCGTCGGTAGCCTTTCGCAGCCATTTCCGCTCCGACTTTTTCAGTCCGCAAAACAATATGCCGAGGAGCGTACCCAGAATAAACGACGAAGCCGTCAGAAGCAGAGTCATCCACAGACCTTCCAGAAAAAATTTCCAACGGTTCTCATAGACGAACGTTATGTAAAATTGTTTATATAATTCCTCAAAAAATGCAGCCATAAACGCTTCCTCCGTCAATCCAAAGGCGTAAGTACTTTCAGATTATCCCGATCGACTACCTCAATCAGGACAATCTCGTGTTTCATATAAGGTTTTGTCATCACAAACGCATTGACAAGTTCTGCGTCCATGCGCGCGGCGTCACAGAACGAACCGATCGCCAGGTCAAAATCGCCCTCTGTAACCCCCATTTCTATCGTTGTGAAAATACCCGGCGTAAATTCCAGTCGATACCCGTATTCGTTGGCAAAGCGGGTAACCACCTCGACGTCGCTTCCCATGTATTCGCCCGTTTCAAAATCGACGTAAGAAAAAGGGAATGCGTCCGTCGGCAAGCCGACCGAGAGTACTTTATCTCCGCCTTTCGCCTCCACCTTGTGGTATGCAAATCCTTCTTCCGAATTGAGCCTTGTAAACAGCTCGGTTTGCGCATCGCTTCCCGCAAATTCCGTAACAAAAGCATTCAGTTCTTCCAGCAGCTCGGAACGCTCTTTGTTGACCGCAAAAACGAGTCCGTCCGTCGCCACCGCCTGATTTACCATTCCGAGTCCGCTGATACAGGACAACACTTCGACCGCATACGGCCGTTCCATAGCCGCCGCGTCTATTTGCCCGAACCGCAAAGCCATTACCAGGTCGGAAACCGTATTATATCGCACGACCTTTACGTCGTCTCTGCCGGACAGCATATAATCCGCACTCCACGCCATATTCACGCCTATACGCCGTCCGCCAAGGTTATTGACGTCCGTAATCGGCTGATACGTCCAGTCTCCCGAACAAGCGGAAAGGCTCAAAACCAGCATAACCGCCAATACGGCGATGCAAAATCTCTTCCAACGAGCCATACTATTCCCTCCGAATGATGCCTGTTTTTACATTATTATAGAATTATAGCGTATATAGTGCAACAAAAGTGCAACAGAAAGAATGCGCTGCCTGCAAAGAGAGTGCCGCCATGCCGAAAACTCCGCCCGATCGGTCCGTTCCGATTGATTGGTTTTTGCCGCATTCCGCAAGCATACTCCCCACGCTTTGGGGGGGCAAGCAGAAAAGGAGCGGGGAATGCAAAAAAGGTAAGCTAAGCACAAAAGGTAAGCTAAGCAAAAAAGGGAAGCTTAGCAAAAAAGGCAAGCTAAGCAAAAAAGGCAAGCTAAGCAAAAAAGGTAAGCTAAGCAAAAAAGGCAAGCTAAGCAAAAAAGGCAAGCTAAGCAAAAAAGGTAAGCCGCCGATTTTCCCTGTGAAAATCGGCGGCTTGCTTCTATAAAGCTCCCTCAGCTTCCTCTATAAAAAGGAACTCCCGGAATCGCCGCATATAAAACCGACGGCTATTTCTCGCTCCTCACTCCTCTTTCCCCGTATCTGAATCCTCGACTTGCTTTTCGATGTACTCCTTGATGGCGTTGAACGCCGTGAGGGAAATGACGTGCTCTATGCGGCAGGCGTTGCGCTCCGCCTCCTCCCGATCCACGCCCATGCGCAGGAGCATCTCCGTCAGAACGCGGTGGCGTTCGTAGATACCGTTTGCTTTACTTCTGCCCGCGTCCGTCAGAACGAGCGCGCCGTTGTTTTCGATGACGATATACCCCCGTTGCGCCAACAGATTGACGCCTCGGGATACGCTTGACTTGGCATAGCCGAGCTCCTCCACTACGTCCACCGAATGCACCACGCTCTTCTTCTGCTGTAAGAGCAGGATCGTTTCCAGATACATTTCTTCCGATTCTCTGTCCTTCATCTCTTTTCTCCCTCGGTTTTTTAATCGTCCTCTTCGTAAAGCGCCAGCACCTTTTTTACCGTCTCTTCGTCCAAAACGGGAGCGAGCTTGCCTACCCCCTGCCACTCGACGACGAGTACGGACATGGAGCCGTCCGCCTCGGTTAAATTTTCCGCTTCCACCACGACGTACCGCTTGCCGCCCAAACGGTATACGGCAAGATCGTCCTCCGTGGCGATATGCATATCTTCATACGTGATCTCCCCGATGGCGGCAGGATCGAACTGATGTCTGCTGATTTTCATATTCTTTTTCTCCTTCTTGGTTTGTTTCGCTTATACCGCTATATCCTTAATATAATATATTGTTCCGTCTTTATTCACTGTCCTCGCCGCCGTTCCCGTCGCTCCCGTTTGCGCTATCCTTTCCGCTTCCGTAATCATCGAGGAAGGAATGGCGGACGCCGCTCTTATCCTTATAGGCAATCACGGTGGAAAGCGCAACGTTTTCGCTGCTGCGGAAGATATTCATTTCGATTTCGGGGTCCTCTTTGGCAAGGTCGGCAATGATGCTCTTGACCTTTTTGCGCTTGCTGACCGACTCCCGCACGTTCGTTTCCAGACTGCACTGCTCCGTAAACTTGCAGGCGCACTGCAAAAAGGAGAGTCCGTTATAATTCCGCCACGCAACGATATCTTTTTCCCGCACGAGATAGAGCGGACGAATGAGCTCCATGCCGGGGAAGTTGGTGCTGTGCAGTTTGGGCATCATGGTCTGCATCTGACCGCCGTACAGCATACCCATGAGCGTGGTTTCGATTACGTCGTCAAAATGATGCCCGAGGGCGATTTTGTTGCAACCGAGTTCCTTGGCTTTGGCGTACAAGTGCCCTCTGCGCATACGGGCGCAGATATAACAGGGGGACTTGGGAATATGCAGCACGTTTTCAAAGATGTCCGTTGTAAAAATCGTGAGCGGAATATCCATGAGTTTTGCGTTGCGCTCGATGACTTCCCGATTTTCCGCACTGTACCCGGGGTCCATACAGAGAAAGACGAGCTCGAAGGAGAACTTGTTGTGCCTTTTGAGCTCCTGAAATAACTTGGCAAGCAACATACTGTCCTTACCGCCCGAAATGCACACCGCCACACGGTCGCCCGGCTGCAACATATCGTATTCGTTGATAGCCCGGGCGAACTTCGTAAAGAGTTCCTTATGGAACTTTTTCTGTATGGACTTTTCGATATTGCGCGCGGTCTCCCCCGCTCCCTCGTCCAGCAAGTCGAGTCGGCTTTTCAGCCACGCCGCATAGCCGCCGGCAAGACAGCAAAGTTCATAGCCGCCTTCTTCGCTTTTCCCGTCGTTTTCGGAATCGTTTTTGCCGTTGTTTTGCGCATTGCCCCGATCATCGCTTTGCGCTTGCGTAACGCTCCCGTATTCCGCCGCCTTGCTTCTTTGCGCCGATTTTTCGGACTCTTTGGCTTTTTCGGATTCTTTGCCGCTTTGCGCCGCTTGTATTGCCCGACAGACCGATGCGGACAGCTCCCCGTTTTTGCAATAAAGAATATATTTGCGCTTCCCGGAAGCCCCGCCCGCCCCGATTCGTTTGCAGAAATCGAGAAGGTTGACGTAAGGCAACGAGACTGCCCCGGGAATATGCCCGTAAGCGAAGCTTTCCTCGGGGCGGATATCCGCTAAAACGTACCCTGCCGCCCGCTTCTGATTGAGTTCTTTGGGTTGAATTTCCTGATTGATTTCCTGCATATGCCACCTGCCGTTGATTGTATTGTGCCGCAGAAGTTACGCTTACTCCCCGAACGCTTCTTCTATCCGATTCTCTCCGATTGGCTCCGTATCCGTCTCTTGCACCTGCGCCGCACGTTCCGCACCGTTTGCGTCGATACCGTCCGTATCGTCCGCAGCGTCCGCACAGACGGCTTCCGCCTGCGCACTTTGTTCTGCCTGCGCCTGCTCGTAGGATTTCTCTTCCGCTTGCGCTTCCACCTCCGCTTGCGCTTGCTTATGCGACTGTTTTTCTGCCCGAAGCCGCCGAAGCCTATTGCAAGCTTCGTTTAAAAGCGGCCAGACGGCTTCTAAAATGAGTTCCGCGCCCAACAAGAGGACGTGCATATGCACGTGGTGTACGCCCGCTTCCATCAATAATTCCAAGGACAGAACGACGACGGCTACGGACTCGATCGCATTGAGGACGATGACCGGAACGTTATGTACGTGCCGCACTATTTTTTTATAAATTTCTTCGCCTTCCCGCAGAATGGACCAGATCGCCCAGATCGTACAGGTGATGACAAGCTCGTCTTCGTGCTTGCCGATACGGAAAAAGACGATGACGCCGAGAAAGACGGTGATGCAGGCGTTCAAAAGTTCCGAGCCTTCCTCTCTCCATTTTTTTGCAAATGCGATCTGTAAGATTTCGTCTGCGCCGAACACGAGCATGACCGCACCGACGAGTTCCCCGATCCGTTCGCAATTATTTTCCGTAAACAGATCTCCGAAGATAAAGACCAGCACGCCCAGCACGACGCACAGACAGCGACTGACTATTTTATACTTTTTTTCCATGATAACACGGCGACCTCTCCTTCGCACCGTCCGCAGGCGCACAAGGGCAAGCGACGGACGGCTTTTCCATATTTTAACACACGCAACGGTAAAAAGCAAGTCATTTGAAAACGTAGCCGGGGATTTTCGGGGATTTTCGGATTATTCCGAATTTTTCGACTTTTCCGATCGGACCGTTCCCTGCCGCTGCCTGACCGTAAAAGAAAAAAGCCCCGTAAATAACGGAGCATAAAAAAAAGAAAGGGGCATTTGCCGTCCATTTCTGCGCAAAACGCTCAACCGTAATACGGTGAATCCTCTTTCTTAGTTCTATTATATTTCATTCAATGACAAAAGTCAAACGATTTTCAGGTAAAAAGGAAAACGGAACTTACAATTTTGAAACAAGGACGGCAAACGAAAAAGGAATAAAGCAACGCCTCGCTTACCTTTACAGAGCCGCCTGCGGAAAAATTTCCGCAGGCGGCTCCCCTATTCCGATTATCGTATATTATCCTATTTCCCGTCGCAAGGAGGAAAAGGTAAAAAAAACCGCCGCAATCAAAGCGACGGTGTTGGCTTTGGGTGGACGCAATTCTTCTCAAAGGAAGCACCCCACCATACGAAGATACAGCAGATGCGGTTTTCTGTATGTCAAAGCCGTTTCTTGATTATGAGTATATACCAAAACAACAAGAAAGTCAACACTTATTCCGAAAATTTTTACGGAGGAAACAGGAATACAGAACAGGATTCCGCAGATAGCTCCGCTTTTTTATTCTATTTCGATCTTTTTCTTGCATCGGATATCCTGCACGCTTGCGCCGATCTGTATTTCAAACACGCCGGGGTGGACCGTCCAGGCGTCCTTTGCCGCAGACCAATAGGCAAAGTCGGCACGCTCGAGCGTCATTTCCGCCGTAACCTGCGAATGCGCCCCGACGAATACCTTTCGGAACGCTTTCAGTTCCTTATACGGGCGGTAGACCGCTTTGGTCACTTCCCGAACGTACAACTGCGCCGTTTCCATGCCGTCTCTATCCGATACGTTTTCGATACGGAAGCGCACTTTCACCTGCTCGCCGACCCACTCTACGGATAAATCGGAATAGACGAACTCCGAATAGGAAAGTCCGTGTCCGAACGGGAACAGCACGGGCACTTTGCACGTATCGTAGTACCGATACCCGACGTTGAGTCCCTCGCTGTAAACGATGACCGCCTCGTCCCGATAGGTATGGAAGGCAGGCACGTCCTCCAAATGCAGGGGGAAAGTCTCCGTGAGCTTGCCGGAAGGGTTGACCTTGCCCGTGAGCACCCTTGCTACGGCGCGGCTGACCGATTCTCCGCCGTAGCCTGCCCAGAGCACCGCCGAAGCTTCGTCTATCCAGCCGCTCATATCGATCGCCGCACCGCCGTAGACCACGACGACGAGTTTTTCGCATACCTTGGAAAGTGCGTGAATAGCCGTCTCCTCCTCGCTCGTCAGGCGAATCTGCTGCCGATCTGCGTCTTCCAGCTCGGCGGTATGCGGATCTCCCACGCACAGTACGACGCAATCGCTCGTTGCCGCCTGCCGCACCGCTTGCTTTAAGTTGCCCAGGTGCGTCTGATGCCCCACCGTCTCCCACACGGATTCGGTATAAACGGCGTTTGCGCCCTCGCTTTGGAGTGCGTCCGTCAACGGCTCGAAATCCAGTTCCGGGTACACGTTGGACGAGCCGCCGCCGAAGTAGTAACGGAAGGCGGGCGCACCCGTAACGAGCGTCTTTTCGTCCGAGGAAAGCGGCAGAGCGTTCCCGTCGTTTTTCAAAAGCACGATGCCCTCTTCCTCGATTTCCTGCGCCACGGCACGCCGCTCTTCCTTCGTCATGTCCAAACGGCGCAGCTTTCTCTCTTCCTCGCACTTTTCGGCAAGCGCAATCACCCGTGCGGCGGATTCGTTCAGTTTTTCCTCGTCTATATCGTCTGCGGCGGCAAGCATGGCTTTCTGATGCTCCGCTAAGAAGGGCATTTCCAAATTCAAGCCTGCGTACAGCGAAGCTTTCGGATCCTTCACCGCAAACCAGTCGGACATAATCAAGCCGTCAAAGCCGAAGTCCTTGCGCAGTACCCCGTACAGCTTTTCGTGTTCGGACATCCGCTCCCCGTTGACGAGGTTGTAGGAACACATGACCGTCCACGGCTTTGCCTTGCAGGCAATCTCGAAGTTGCGCAGGTAGATTTCCCGAAGCGTCCTCTCGTCCACTTCCATGGAAGTCCAATGGCGGGAATACTCGGCGTTGTTGCAACAAAAATGCTTTACGCAAGTGCCGACGTGCTTTTCCTGCACGCCCTCTATGTACTCCTTGGCAATAAGTCCCGCAAGGAGCGGATCTTCGGAAAAATACTCGAAGTTTCTGCCGTTCCTCGGGTCCCGTTTGATATTCACACCGGGTCCGAGCACGATGTCCACGCCCTGTTCTATACAGTCGTTGGCGATCGCCTGCC
>CAMAGA010000070.1 GCA_945833955.1 uncultured Clostridia bacterium | reverse complement strand
AGAGCTGCATAATACGTTTTCTCCTTCGGTATATTGCATATTATACGGCAACTTGGAGAAAAATGCAATAAAAAAGAGCAAAAAACGAAAAAAACACGGTATCATGCTTGACTGTTCCGACCGTTTGTATTATAATAAATGCAGAAAAAAAATTATATCCGGAGGCAATTATGGCTAAAATATATTATCAGGCAGATTGTGATATCAATTACCTGAACGGTAAAACGGTAGCAATTATCGGTTACGGCTCGCAGGGGCACGCACACGCGCTCAACCTGCACGATTCCGGCGTAAACGTAGTCGTCGGACTCTACGAAGGTTCCAAATCCGCCGCAAAGGCTAAGGAAGCAGGCTTGACCGTGCTCTCCGTAGAGGAAGCGACCAAAACGGCGGACGTCATCATGATGCTCGTACCCGACGAAAAGCAGGCTAAGCTCTATCGGGAAAGCATTGCGCCCTATCTCACGGCAGGCAAGGCGCTCGCTTTTGCGCACGGCTTCAATATCCATTTCAAGCAGATCGTTCCCCCTGCCGACGTAGACGTATTCATGATCGCACCCAAGGGACCCGGTCATACCGTCCGCAGCGAATATCTGGAAGGGAAGGGCGTACCGGATCTCGTTGCCATTCAGCAGGACGCAACGGGCAAGGCGTTGGACGTTGCGCTTGCCTATGCGGCAGGCATCGGCGGTTCCAGAGCCGGCGTTTTGGAAACGACTTTCAAATGCGAAACGGAAACCGACCTCTTCGGCGAACAGTGCGTGCTTTGCGGCGGCGTTACCGCTCTGATGAAGGCGGGATTCGAGACGCTCGTAGAGGCTGGGTACGACCCCAAGAACGCATACTTCGAGTGCATTCACGAAATGAAGCTCATCGTGGACCTCATCTACAAGGGCGGCTTCTCGCTCATGCGCTATTCCATTTCCGATACGGCGGAATTCGGCGACTACGAGACGGGCAAGAGACTCATCACCGACGAAACGAAGAAGGAAATGAAGAAGGTTCTGGAAGAAATTCAGGACGGTACTTTTGCTTCCAAGTGGATTGCGGAGAACAACAACGGCAGAGCGCACTTTAACGCAAAGCGCGCCATGGAAGCTTCTTCCCAGCTGGAAGAAGTGGGCAGAGACTTGCGCAAGCTCTACTCCTGGAACGATGAAAACAGCATCGACGCAGAAGAAAGAGGCAAGAAGAACTGAGTTTCGGTTGTTCCCTTGTGCGGTTTTACTTCCATAATCGGTTTTTAATCGGCATAAAAAGCTCGGTTCGGCGTATCCCGAACCGAGCCATTTTTATAAGGTATCGTCCGCTTTTCCGAACCGAGCTTATTTTATAAAGTACCGTCTGTTTCTTTTTTTAAGACGTAAACCACCCCGAAGCCGCCGGGGCCGATGTGCGTGCCGATGGTCGGACCGATGCAGAAGAGGCGGGTTTCGTCTACGGCGATGCCTGCCGACTTGCAGTTTTCGATCATCGTTTCAGCGTTGTCCGACTCGTAGGAGAAGATGGGCGTCAACGGATAGGCAGGGTCCAATTTTTCCGCAGGCAGCAATTCCAACAGCTTTTTCTGCGCCTTGGCTAAGCCCGGCACTTTGGCGCAGACGGAAATGGAGCCGTCCTCCAAAAAGGTGATCATGGGCTTGATGTGCAAAAGCGACCCCACCTTTGCCACTACCGGGGAAATTCTGCCCCCTCGGGCAAGGTATTGCAACGTATTTATGCAGGCGCACAGGCGCACACGGGAGCGGAACTCCGTCAGCCGAGCGTAAATTTCCGAGGCGGAAAGCCCCGCATCCCGAAGCGACGCCGCCTCTTCCGCAATCACGCCTTCGCACAGGGAAGCGCAACGGGAATCCAGTACGTACAGATGCTCGTATTCCGTCTCCTTTGCCAACTGCACGGCGGTCTCGTAGGTGCCGGACAGGGCGGAAGAGATGGTAATAAAGACAGCGGCTTTGCCTTCCGCTTTGGCACGTTCAAAAACGGAGCGCACGTCTTCCGGGGAGGGCTGGGACGTCTTGGCAAGTCCGCCCGCCAAGAGCCGTGCCCAGAATTCGTCTGCGTCCGTTACGGATTCGCCGTCAAAGGAGACGGGGAGAGTGATAATTTCGATGTCTTTTTGTTTTGCAAGGGAAGCGGGCAGGTCGGCGGCGCTGTCCGTGATAATCATCGTTTCCATAATATGGGTTCCTTTTGGTTGACAAATATTTCCGATTGGTTTACAATGAAACGGGAATGACAAAAGTCATCGTCGTTATTATAGCACGTTCCGTTGGGAAAAGCAAGATAAAAGCAAACGGGGCGTACAAAAGGAGCGTTTTTGTAATGAACCGTTCACAGCTTGCGGGGCTTGTGCGGCACACGGAGGAACTCAATCGTCTCGTGCGGGAAAGTCTTTCCGAGGCGTTGCTCCGCTTAATGGGGGAAAAGCCCTACGAAAAAATACGAATTACCGAATTATGTAGCCGTGCGGGCGTTTCCCGTATGGCGTTTTACGGGAATTTTCAGACCAAGGACGATATTTTGCGGGAAACTATCGTGGAACTCAATCGGGAACTCGTGCGGAGAATGGGCAGTCCCTTCCGCAGTACCACCTCCAAGGACTGGTACGTCCGCTTTTTTGCATTCGTCAAGGAAAAGTCGGAGGTGCTGAAAAAGATTTTCGACGCCGGGTTCGAGAATAAGTACCTTCTGCTCGTCAATAATATCGTATTGGCTGACCCGTCCATTCCGCAGGAGAAGAAGTATCAGCGGCTCATCTGGAGCGGCGGCATAGAAAACGCCATGGTCTATTGGCCTGGCAACGGTATGCGGGAAACGGAGGAAGAGATGGCGGATTACTGCGCGGCATACCTTGTCCCGTGGAGTCTGAAAAAATGATTCCTGATTGCCTTCCGAAGCAACGTTATAACGGAGTATTCCCTTTTTTTTTAGATTCCATACGCACAAAATGCATAACTTTAAAAAACGGGACAAGAGTGATGCTCTTATCCCGTTTTCCTTTGTTTTAAAAGCCGAACAAAATAAACGTAGGCACGGCTGTATACGATGAACGTATCGGCGATTACAGCCGTTTCACTCGTACAGCCGTTTCACGGTTTAGCGGGTGCAGCCGCAGCCGCCCATATAGCCGTTATCGTAACGGCAGCAACGGTTTTCGGGTGCGATTTCCGTGGTGATGACGAAGCCGTTGTTATCCGTATAGACTACGCCGTTTCCGTTATAAGTCATGCCGGTTCCGCAGGGGCGGCAGGGGGTCCAGCAAGTGTTCCGTCCGCAACAGTTACGGCGGCAGGTATGGTTTTCGGCATATTCTGCCAAAGCGTCGGCAAGAATGCCGATGGCGAGTTCACGATTGCAGATGCAACAATTCCGATTGCAGCCGCAACCGCAACGATTTTGGGTATTCCAGTTCATATCTGTTTTTCCTTTGCGTTGAATTCGGAATTTTTTTCTTCCGTACTATACTATATGCGCCCCGTTTCCGATCGGTGTCATTCTTCCGTCAACTTTTTGCGCAAAGTTGCAATTACGCGGTTCTCTATGCGGGATATCTGCACCTGACTCACGCCGATAATGCGTGCGACTTCCGTCTGCGTCATGCCGCGGAAGTACCGCAGAATAATAATCTTCCGTTCCCGTTCGGGCAGGTCGGCAACGGCGTGCCGAAGCTGCATTTTGTCCAGTGCGTCCTCGGCGTCTTCGCCGCAAGGTATGCGTTCCACCAGTTCCGCCGTCTCCTCGTCCTTGTATTCCCCCTTGCTGTACAGGGACACGGGCGCGCGCATACATTCGAGCGCCATCACGGCTTCGCTCTCGTCTATGGCAAACTTTTCGCAGATGCATCGTATGCTCGGTTGCGCGTCGTGCTGCATGGCGTATTCGTCCATAAACCGGCGGATTTCCCGAGCACGGCTCTTGAGCGAACGGGAAACTTTGATATACCCGTCGTCCCGTAAAAAGCGTTTGATTTCCCCGGCGATCATGGGTACGGCATACGTGGAAAACCGAACGCCGAACGACTCGTCGAATCCGTTTACCGCCTTTAAAAATCCGATTGCGCCGAGCTGGAACAGGTCGTCGAATTCCGTTCCCTTGTATAAATAGCGTCGCACGATGCTCTTGATGAGTCGGATATTGTTTTCCACGAGCAATTCCTTGGCTTCGGCGTCGCCCTGCTTGGAAAGGCGTATCAGCGCAAGCGTCTCTTCCTCATTCAGCATCCGTCTGCCCGTCGGTAAAAATTTTCGTCATGTATACGGTCGTACCCTGCCCCTTTGCGGAGGTAACTTTCAGCTCGTCCGTAAAGGTCTGCATGATGGTAAACCCCATACCGGAGCGTTCCTCGTCATCCAGCGTGGTGTAAAAGGGGGTCGTTGCCAGTTCCACGTTTTCTATGCCGACGCCCGTGTCGGAAATGCGTATATGTAATACGTTGCCGAACGTTTCGCACTCCAAGGTAATTTCGCCCGTGGTATGGCGGTAAGCGTGCACCATGCAGTTGGTTACCGCTTCGGAAACGGCGGTCTTTACGTCGGACAGTTCGGAAAGGGTCGGGTTCAACGGCAGTATAAAGGACGCCACCGCGCTTCTTGCAAAGGATTGATTGACGGAATCGGACGGAAAGGTGAGTTTCATGTAATTTTTCATATCGGAAAATGCTCCTTTAAATTTTGGGTATCAGCGCATAAAGTCCGCTTACGGATAAAATTTTATCCGTGCAGGGTTCGGGGTTTTCAATAAAAATCTGCATACACAACAATTTTGCCTTTTTGTATCTGCCGATCAGAAAGCCGATGCCGGTGCTGTCCATAAATCGGATGCCGGCTAAATTCAGAATGAGTCTGCAGCAGGCGGCGTTGCTTTCAATCAGGTCGTCGCAGCGTATTCTGGCGGCGCGTGCGGAATGTTCGTCCATCTCTCCGCTTAAATATATGTAGAGAGAGTTGTCGTTGGCTTTGGCGGAAACAGTCATAAGCGGTCCTCCTTGGGTTACGCAAGGATTATACCATGCCCGCCTGTGTTGCATTTTGGGAGAAAGCGGCAAAAAAACACGAAAGAGGTCAAAAAATAATTTTCATAACAACGGAAAAAATACAAAAAATTGCTTGACAAGCTTTTTAAAAATTGCTTATAATGAGGGAGCATTGCAAAGGAGTGCGGTTTTTGGCATCTGCGGTTGCTTCTGCGCCGTGAAAAAAGCAAAAAAAAGCTTGAGAAAGTTTAAAAAAATGCTTGACAAGCCCAAAAGCTTGTGTTATAATAGCTAAGCAATGTGAGAAAGCACAAAGCGAAAGTGATTCCCGTATAAAAGGGCCTTTAGCTCAGTTGGTTAGAGCGGTCGGCTCATAACCGATTGGTCCGCGGTTCAAGTCCGTGAAGGCCCACCAAAATTATACGGCTCGGTAGCTCAGTTGGTTAGAGCGCCAGCCTGTCACGCTGGAGGTCGAGAGTTCGAGCCTCTTCCGAGTCGCCAAATCCATCCTTTGCAACCTTGACTTGAGAGGTTGCATTTCAATGCCTCGATAGCTCAGTCGGTAGAGCGCTGGACTGAAAATCCATATGTCGGCGGTTCGATTCCTCCTCGAGGCACCATTTTTTTAAATACAGGCTGGTGTAGCTCAACTGGCAGAGCAGCTGATTTGTAATCAGCAGGTTGCGGGTTCGATTCCAGTCACCAGCTCCAAGCGCAAGCTACAACAAAGGGACAAATCAGTATGGGCGGTTTCCCGAGTGGCCAAAGGGATCAGACTGTAAATCTGACGTCTCCGACTTCGGTGGTTCGAATCCACCACCTCCCACCACATAACGACCGAATCGGACTGCTCGATTCGGTCGTTATGTTTTTCCGTAAATATTCCGTGCTTTTTTGTAAGTATAAAAATTCAGGAGGGTTCCATATGATACCGTTCTACTTAACAAATCATCTTACCGACGTAAAAGAGAAAAAAGATACAACGACGGGCATTTTAACGTCTTCTACGGGAAATACAGATTTAGAAATATATTATTACGGTGAATTGAGACGGATGCAGAGAATACCGTATATCGTGGACGGCGAATTTCCTTGCTTGATTTATGCCAAGGACCCGATTACGAATGAGGCGTTCCTTGTGTTTGACGGCGCAAAACACGGCTACGACGCTCTGTTTTGCAATGACCCCGTGCAGGATATGCAAAGAAATTTGCTTTTATATCCTTCTGGCAAGGGTAAATTTGCCGTAACTTTCGGATATGGAATAGATTACGAAGAAGAAAAAGACAGCTATATCTTCAACCGTAATAAGGAAGTGGAACTAATAGATAAAACGTATATGGATTGGGAAAAAGTCAAATCCATCGGCTATGATTGGTTTTCCATGAAATCATTGGATAAGAAAAAGTTTTTCGTCGATCTGGAATTAGCCTGATCTATTTTGCATAGGTTACCGTTTTCAATCAAAACTTGCAACGGTTTACTACATAAGCGAAGTTTCAGATTCCGGTTTTTTTCAGACCGTTCGGCAAGCAAAGTTTGGATTTCCGCTTTTTTTGTCTGAATAGAATATTTACAATGGAGGAAGAAATTGATTTTATGTGGACTACGAAACCTGAAAAGTTCGGGACTTTTCATATCGTCTTTATCGTAATCGCAGTGCTGTGCCTGATTGTCGGGACGTATCTCGGATACAAACTGCGCGGCGAAAAAAATGCAAGAAAGCGCGACTGGGTCGCAGCGGGGACGGGATTTTTTCTGTTAGCTTTGGAAGTGTTTCGGGTGATCTATTCCTTCTGCGTCGGGGAAACCTCTTTTGAAATCGTTTCTTTTCAGATTTGTGCGCTGCCTATCTATTTATTGCCGCTGTTCGTGTTCTTTAAAAAGGGATTCTTTAAGGATTGTCTCGTCGGGCATATCGCCTACGTCAACACGGTCGGGGTCATCGGATATTTTGTCAATCCTGCCGCTATGTTGCGTGCGGACTATATAGCAAGATCGGTGGAAAGCGGTGTATTCCACGTCGTGCTTATGGGCGTCTGCGCTTTCGTGTTCGTTGCCTATGAGGGGTGGACCAAAAAGGGTATACTGAACGGCGTCAAGGGGTTCGGGCTCTTTTTCCTCTTTACGCTGATAGCCGTGGCGGCAAACTTCATCATTCACGCCGTCAACCCCGATTCAGCTCTGAATTTATTTTATCTGTATCCGTATTCTGCGACAACTTACCCGATTCTGGATACGATCATCCGACCGAACGTTCCTTATCCGGTGTACTACATACTGTTCCTCGTATTCTATTTCGTTTTGTGTTGTGTGCCGTACCTGTTATTTGCCGGAATCGAGTGGATCAAAAATAAAATACAAGGAAGAAAGAAAAATGAAATCCGTTGTGCCGGTTATATTCGCCACTGACGATCAGTTTGCCTCCGGTTGTTCCGTGGCCATTGCCTCCATGATCGCAAACTGCGACAAAGCGCGCCCCTATCAGGTATACATCTTCTACGATGTTCTTTCCACGGATAATATAAAAAAGTTGAGCCATATGGGTGCAGAAAATGTCACCGTGGAAATGGTGAAGGTTT
>CAMAGA010000069.1 GCA_945833955.1 uncultured Clostridia bacterium | reverse complement strand
GAACTTATTGATTTAAAAAATGCAAAAAACGCAATAAAAAACGGATTTTCGAAGGAAAATCCGTTTTTTAATTCCCAAATAATGGGGAAGAGACTTGACATTTTCCGTTTTTTATAGTATTATATAGGAAATTCATACGAAAAGGGAATGATTGTTTCCCTATCCCATTCTACGGAAAGGTATCAATTATGCAAAGAGAAAAAGCCGTTTTGAAGTTGCACACGTCTGCAAAGGCGTCCAAACGAATCAACGTATTAAAGAAAATCGTAAAAATAGACGAAAAGGCAGGCGGAATCGCCAAACGCACCAACGCGCAGATCAATACTTCTACCATCTACTCCTTTTCGCCGTATACGCCGACGGAAGCCGTATATATGGCGTATAATGCGGGTATGCCCGTCTGCGGAATCAGCGATACGGACAGCGCTGCCGGCATGAAGGAGTTTGTCAAGGCTGCAAAAATCTGCGGTTTGAGCTATACGCTCGGTTGCCGCACGCACGCCGTAATCGGCGGCAAGCGGGTGGGAATAATGATTTACGGCATTGCGGAAGATCAGATTCCCGCACTGGAAGCGCTCCTTGCCAACAATCGGGAACAGTCCCGGCAAGCCGCTGAAATGCGTTGCAAAGAACTCAACCGCCTGTTAAAGACGAAGTATACCTATAAACTCGATTTCAATAAAATCAAGGACGAAACGGAATATAAAAGAGGCGGTACGGTAACGCAACGCCACGTTTATTACGCCTTTGCAAAATTGCTTTGCGCAAAAATAGAAAAGGGCGAAAAGATGATCGAATGCATCAGAAGTCTCGGTTTTGAACCGAGAGAAAAATCCATGCCCGTGCTTTTGGCAAAGGATAACCCCTATTACGAATACGACCTTGCCCGGGAAATGAGTTATAACGCCGGGCACGAAAAGGAAAAGTATACGGATTTTGCACAACTGAACAAGGAAATCAAAGTGCTCGGTGGCTTTTGTGCGTTTATTGCCAAGGAAAGAGAGCTTGCCGATGCGGAAGGTTTTGCGGAATCTTTAAAAAAGACGGGCTTTGACGCCGTTTGTGCAGATACTTCCTGCGCCAATCTGGACGCCTTTAACGCCGCCTGCATCAAAAGAAATATGTTGCTGTTGCCCTGGAATCATATAGACAGCCCCAGAAAGAAATTTCTGATGCAGGAAGGTATGGTACATATCATGGAGAACGTTTGGGCGTTGGTCGGCAACGAGCTTGCTTTGAATACGAACAACGAAGACGGCATCTTTTCGGAGACGGTTCGGGAGAGCCGCTTTGAAGAAAAGATCAAACTGTTTGCGACGATCGGCAAAAACGGATCGAAAGAACAATAAGGACCGAATCAATCGGGTACGGAAGAGAAAGCAACTTTGCGTTGCCGACCGGCTGGAGGCTTGTCATGGATTTTTCCGAACTCGGTATCAACGATCTTTCCGGAATCGGATATCAATGCGGCTGTGGAAAACATCATTCTTTTCCATGCCGCATTCTTTTATCGTATTTTTCTGCATTTGCGGCGGTGCCGGATATCTTCCCGGCAGGCAGAATTCTGTTTTTGTGGAACGGCGAATGTATGCTTCGCTACGGGGAACGTCTGCGTAGTGTAACGGAGCGCAAACAGTGCGTGCACGTGGTCGTAAACAGCGGCGACGGGGGCAATTTGTTTGCTCTGTACGACGATATCGTGGGTGCAATCGTCATGGGGGATAAGGAAACGTACTCCGTAGCGCGCGCCTACGCTACCTTGCGGCGGATACCGCTGATTGCCGTGGCGTCCGGGATGAACTTGGACGGTATTTTCAATCCCTCCGTTCGTTTTCGGACGGCGGCAGGGGAACTGAAATTGCACGCGGCGTTGCCCGACGTTCTCTTTGCCGATCGCAACGTTCTGCGCACGGACGAATCCGGCACGGCGGCGGCATTTTTGCGCATCTTTGCAACCCGACTGGACGTGCTCGATACGGAGTTTCAGTCGGAAATGGGCCGCAAACCATGCGAAAATATGCAAAAACTACATAGCGGAATCGCCGCCTACAAACGCAAGGAAGAGGAAGAGTATATAGACGGGCTGTTCGGCGCGGTGCTTTGCGCCGTGTTCTGCGAACGGGAGCAGGGCAGATGCGGCAGTGCGGAAATAGTCGCTTCGCTCATGATGGAAAAGGGTATGGAGGAATACCCTGCAAGGTACTGGTCGACGAAGACGGTATTAGCCGTATATCGGGCGTATCTGGAAAGGAAGTCCGTTTGCGGTTATCCGATTACCGACTACGCCGCAAGGGTTCGCAGGGCGGCAACGCTGACGCCCTATTCGGAACGGGAAATATTGCAGAAGATGCGCATACCTACGGCTACGCAACAGCGAGCGCGGGAAGACAAGTACCTTGCCATGCAGGATCGGTATTTAAGCCGACTGCAGGTACTCGAATCGGAATTTGCCGAGGCGGAAAAAATGGCGTACCGACTGGGCGGAGAAGTCCCCTATATCGCTCCGGACGCACTCCGCATGGCTTTTTCGGTTTTGCCGGAACTTGCCCCGCACACGGCTTTGCCTGCCGTACTGCGGGATGCGGGGTGCTGGCTGCTATAAAAGATTTGACAAATTCGGGCAAAAGATTTAAAATATGGAAAACGCGAGGATGAAAAATATGCAGGAAAAACAAAACAGAATGCGGGAACTGGTGGAAATACTCAATCGTTATGCCTACGAATACTACGTTCTGGACAACCCGAGCGTACCCGATCGGGAATACGATCGGCTGTACGACGAACTGAAAGAGCTGGAACGGGATACGGGCATAGTCTTATTCGACAGTCCCACCAAGCGAGTGGGGGGAGACCCGATTGCGGAATTTGCACGGCACGACCATATCGCCCGCTTGTACAGTCTGGATAAGAGCGTTACCCGGGATGAAATGAACGCTTTTTTCACACGGGTGCAAAAGGCTTGCGGCGAAGTAAGCTATACCGTGGAATATAAATACGACGGGCTGACCGTTTGTCTGACGTATGCGGACGGGAAGTTCGTGCGGGCAACGACCCGAGGCAACGGCGTTACGGGGGAAGACGTTACGGCGCAGGTTATGACGATCCGTAGCTTCCCCATGACGATTTCCTATAAAGGAACGCTGGAAGTACGGGGCGAAGCGATCATTCGGCTTTCCGTTCTGGAAAAGTACAACCAAACGGCGGCGGAACCGTTGAAAAACGCCCGCAATGCCGCCGCAGGGGCGATCCGGAATCTCGACCCGAGCGTTACCGCCCTGCGCAAGCCGGAGATACTCTTCTACGACGTAAATTATACGTCGGAAGGCGGTTTTGCAACGCAGGCGGAAAGCATGGAATTTTTAAAGAAGGAAGGATTCCGCACCTTCCCGTTCCTGCGGGTATGCAATACTGCGGACGAAGTGTTGCAGGCGATCGACGAGATCGAAGTGGGGCGGCGCACGTTGGACGTGCTGACGGACGGCGCCGTCATCAAAGTGAACGAAGTGGATAAGCGGGACCGTATGGGGTATACGGATAAATTCCCCCGCTGGGCGATGGCGTATAAATTCGAAGCGGAAGAGGCGACCACGGTAGTGAAGAACATTTCGTGGCAGGTGGGCAGAACGGGCAAATTGACGCCGCTTGCGCATCTGGCGGCGGTGGAGCTTGCCGGCGTTACCGTGCGCAAGGCAACTTTGAACAACTACGGGGATATTATGCGCAAAAACGTGCGTATCGGTTCTACCGTGCTCATTCGTCGCAGCAACGAAGTCATTCCGGAAATTTTAGGATCGGTGGAACACGCCGAGGGCAGTCAGGAAGTGGTAAAGCCTACCGTCTGCCCCTTCTGTAAAAGTACGTTGCAGGAAGAGGGTGCGCTGCTCTTTTGCCCCAACGTAGATTGCCGACCTCGGTTGGTGGCAAGGTTTGCGCATTTTGCCGCCAAAGATTGCATGGATATAGACGGGTTTTCCGAAAAGACGGCGGAACAGCTGTTGGAAAAGGGTTTGATTCACGACTTTTCCGATTTGTACCGTCTGGACAAACAGACGCTCCTTGCAAAATTAGAAGGCTTTAAGGAAAAGAAGGCGCAGAATTTGCTGGACGCTTTGGAGCGCTCCAAAAAAGTTGCGCTGGAAAAATTCATCCACGCCCTGGGCATAGACGGCGTGGGCAAAGTCGCCGCAAAAGATCTGGCAAAGGCGTTCGGCTCCATCGAAAAACTGAGCGCGGCTACCGAGGAGGAACTGCTTGCGCTGGAAAATATCGGCTTGATTACGGCGCAGGGTATCGTGGCGTATTTTGCCGATGATAAAAACGGCGCGGAAGTGCGCAACCTTTTGCAGGCAGGCGTTGCGCCGTATACGGAAGCACGAGTAGAGACGGGCGTCTTTTGCGGGGAGTTCGTCGTTCTGACGGGTACGCTTTCCCGATTCAAGCGGAGCGAAGCGCAAAAGCGGATCGAATCGCTCGGCGGCGTCTGCCAAAGTTCCGTTACGGCAAAAACGACGCTTCTTATCGCCGGGGAAGACGCCGGCAGCAAGCTGGAAAAAGCCAAAAAGGCAGGAATTCGGATTATAGACGAAGCAGAGCTTTTGGCGATGCTCGGAATGTGAAAGAAATTTCATAAAAAATATGCAAATGCGCTTGAATTTTATAGGCGGATTTGTTATAATAATCGTATATCGCAAAAGTTTTTACGGAAGGTATAAATTCTATGTACAGCATGACGGGTTTCGGCAAGGGAGAATATAAAACGGAATTATTGACCGTTACGGTAGAAATGAAATCGGTGAACGGCAAAACGCTCGATCTTTCGGTCAAAGCGCCGAGGGGCTTTGCCTGCTATGAGGAAATGATCCGCTCCATTATCGGCGGCGCTTTACTGCGCGGGCACGTGGACGTATTCGTCAGCTATACGGATAAGCGGGAAAAGTCCAACGATCTCGAAATAGACGAAGCGATCGCTTCTTCTTACGTCCGTATTGCCAAAGCTCTCGGCGAAAAATTCCCCGATATCCCCAACGACCTCACGGTTACATCCCTCCTGAAATTGCCGGACGTACTCCGCAAAAAGGAAAATTCCGACGACGACCCCGAACTTTCGGAAGCCGTTCGTCTGGCTACGGCGCAGGCAACGGAAAATATATTGGCTATGCGTAAAAAGGAAGGCTTGCGCTTAAAGAAGGACGTTTTAAGCCGCCTGGAAACCTTGCAGGGTTTTGTAAACGGCGTAAGCGAACGCGCGCCGCTGGTGGTTGCAAAGTACAGGGAGGACCTGGAAAACCGCATTCGGGAATATCTGGGGCAGGTCAATTACGACGAATCCAAGTTGTTGACGGAAGTTGCCCTCTTTACCGATAAATGCAATATAGACGAGGAACTCACGAGGCTCAATTCCCATATAGCGGAAGTGCGTACCCTCTGCGAAGGCGACCGCAACGGCAAAAAGCTCGATTTTCTCATGCAGGAGTGCTTGCGGGAAGGCAATACCATTTGCTCCAAGGCAAACGATCTGGCGGTAACGAAGGGCGCATTGAATATTAAAAACGAAATCGAAAAAATCAAGGAGCAGGTACAGAATTTAGAATGATGGAGCATTTACTGATCGTAATTGCCGGACCTTCCGGCGTGGGAAAAGGTACCGTGGTAAAAGAACTGTTTGCACGGAACACGGACGATAGTCTGGCGCTCTCCGTATCCTGCACGACCCGTTCGCCCAGAAAGGGAGAGGTACACGGCAAAGAGTATTTCTTCCTCAGTGAAGACGAGTTCATGGAAATCGTAAAAGAGAAGGGATTTTTAGAATACGACTTGCATTTTGCAGGCAGTTACGGAACGCCGAAACGGTTTGTGGAAGAAACTTTAAAGACGAAAGACGTTGTTGCGGAAGTGGACGTAAACGGCGCGCTGAATATCAAAAAGTCCTATCCGCAGGCAGTTACCATATTTTTAGCGCCCCCCTCTCTGGAGGAGCTCAGAAGACGGCTCGTCGGCAGGGGAAGCGAAAAGGAAGACGAAGTGACAAGGCGGCTCGCCCGTGTGAATTACGAGTGTTCCTTAGTGGGGCAGTTCGATCACGTAGTCGTCAATGACAACGTAAAAAAGACGGTAGACGAAATCGAAGCCATCGTACAGAAAGCAAAAAACGGTCAATAAACCGAAAGGAGAAAATATATGATTCGCAGTAACGATTCTATCAACGAACCCAGTGTAGATAAATTGATTAACAAATTGGAAGATGAAAATCAGCACCCCGTTTCCCGTTACGAACTCTGCATCGTCGTTTCCAAGCGAGCAAGACAGATCATCGAGCAGATTCGCAATCTCCCCAAGGCGGAAAAGAAGGAACAGGGCAAAACCAAGGAAATCCGTGAAGCCTGCCGTGAAGTGGAAAGCGGTGCAGTACGCAACACCAAGGAATAATATGCTTTGAAATTGTCCCGCCGAGTAACGGGGCAATTTTTATGCGGAATCGACGGCGGAGGAGGTAAGCGATGGTAGCCGAAGTGATCGTGGATATAGCGGCAAGCGAGACGGATAAAATTTTTGAATATATAGCGGACGAAACCGTGCAGGAAGGCGCTCGGGTGATCGTTCCGTTCGGCGGCAGATACACCGCCGGGTTCGTAATGAAGTTGAAAAGTACGTCCGAATACCCAATCGAAAAACTGCGCCGCATCGACCGCGTTTTAGACGATATGCCTGCCATCACCAAGGAATGCCTTTCCTTAGTACAAGCCATGGTCAAGCGCTACTGCGTTCCCGCTGCGCTGGTTTTAAGGTTGTTTTTGCCGGCGGAAATGCGCACGGGCAAAGTAAAGGAAGCGTATACGAAATACGCTTCGCTTGCCGACCCGCTCCCGGATGAAACGGCTATCCCGAAAAATGCCAAAAAGCAAAGGGAACTGATTGCTTTTTTAAAGGAAAAGCAGGAAGAGGAGCTTTCCGTCTGTAGGGAACGTTTCGGGCAGTCGGCAGTCAAAGCACTGACGGAAAAGGGCGTACTTACGGTAACCGAACGCCGCAGAAACCGCACGCCGTATACCGCCCTTTGCGGCGAAGAATTTACGGAACGCACGCTGAAACCTGCGCAGATACAGGCATTGGAGCGCATCGAATCGAGCGAACAGCCCGTACAGCTTTTGCACGGCGTAACGGGCAGCGGCAAAACGGAAATATACCTCCGATACATTGCCGGGCAGATAGCAAAGGGCAAGAGCGCAATTTTTTTGGTGCCGGAAATATCGCTTACGCCGCAGATGTTTTCCCAGCTAAGGGCAAGGTTCGGCTCCAACGTAGCCATACTGCACAGCGGACTTTCCGCCGGGGAACGGTTTGACGAATGGCAACGCCTGCGCAGCGGGGAAGCGAAAATTGCGGTAGGCGCAAGAAGCGCCGTGTTTGCACCCGTGCAGAACGTGGGGGCGATCGTCATAGACGAAGAGCACGACGGCAGTTACACCAGCGAATCTGCGCCACGGTACAACACCTTCGATATAGCCAGACTACGTGCAAAGTACAACCGTTGTAAGCTCATTTTAGGCAGCGCAACGCCTTCCATAGAAACGTATCTCAAAGCGCAGTC
>CAMAGA010000068.1 GCA_945833955.1 uncultured Clostridia bacterium | reverse complement strand
TTTTAGACGAAGTGGGCAGAGGAACGAGCACTTACGACGGGCTCTCCATTGCGTGGGCGGTCATCGAATTCATTACGGGGCAATGTAAGGCAAAAACGCTCTTTTCCACGCACTATCACGAGCTGACCAAACTGGAAGGGCAGATCGAAGGCGTCAAGAATTACAAAATCACGGTACGGGAGATAGGCGGCGGCATCGTCTTTTTGCGCAAAATCACGCGCGGCGGTGCCAACCGAAGCTTTGGTATAGAGGTTGCGTCTTTGGCAGGCGTACCCAAGGAAGTTACGCAGAGGGCAAAAGCTATCTTGAAGAAGCTGGAGAAGAACAGCATCACGCAGAACATGACGAACGAGGCGGAAGACGAAGAGGTCGCGCTGAACGAAACGGAGCGGATGCTTCTCGACTTGAAAATGGACAACATGACGCCGTTGCAGGCGTTTATGACGCTTTCCGAAATCGTTACAAGGGTAAAGAAGAAAAATGGCTAAAATCAACGTATTACCTGCAAAAGTATATAATCGCATTGCCGCCGGGGAAGTGGTGGAACGCCCCGTATCGGTAGTCAAAGAATTGGTAGAAAACAGCATCGACGCCGGCGCTACGGAAATATCCATTCAGATAGAGCGTGCCGGAAGAGACTGCATCCTTTTGACGGATAACGGATCGGGTATTGAAAAGGAAGATTTGCGTTCCGCTTTTTTGCCCCATGCGACGAGCAAGATCAGTTGCGTGGAAGATCTGAACTGCATCGGCACGCTCGGCTTTCGGGGCGAAGCGGTTGCCAGCATTGCTTCCGTTTCCCGGATGAAGATTATTTCCAAAACGGAAGCGGAAGATTGTGCGTGGGAATTGGAGTGCAACGGCGGGGATATCGGCATTCCCGTGCAGACGGCGGCGCCGAACGGAACTACGGTGCAGGTAAAAAATTTATTCTACAATACGCCCGCCCGGGAAAAGTTTTTAAAGACGGATAAATCGGAAGAGACGGAAATTTCCGCTATGGTCGCACGGTTCATTCTCGGCCATTCCGATATTTCTTTCCGCTACGTAGTAGACGGCAAGGTCTGCCTGCAATCCTTCGGCGGGGATATGGACGAATGCATTGCCGCCGTGTACGGGGCAAGCACGCTTGATAAGTGCTTTAAAATCGGCACGGTCAAGAACGGAATCTCCATCTACGGATATATCGGCAACACTAACTTTTTCAAATCCAATCGCAGCTATCAGACGACTTTCGTCAACGGCAGATACGTAACCAATTCCACGCTCGTTTCCGCCCTGACCAACGCCTATTCCGGCTATACCATGAAGCGCCAATATCCCTTTTACGTACTGTTCATCAATCTTCCCGGCGAAGTGGTGGACGTAAACGTGCATCCGCAAAAGGCGGACGTGCGCTTTGCCGATAATAAGGTCGTATACAGTGCGGTTTATTCCGTCGTTTCCGCCGTTTTAGACGGAAGCTCCGCCGCACTCGATTTTATTGCTTCGGAAGCGTATCCCCGCTCCACCATGCCGGCGGAAGAAGCGGCGTTACCCCAAGAACCCGTAAAAACCGACGCGGTTACCCCGACGCCCATACCGGATAACGGTTTCCGCTCTTTTCAGTCGGAAGGCTCTTCCAAAACCGAAGAACTTTCTAAGTCGGGCGGCTCTTCCGTAGCTGCAGGCTCTCCCGTATCGGCGGATGCGGAGGGCGAGGGAACGTTGAGCTATCAGGCGGCATTGGAAGCAATCCGCCAGCTACGCTTGCAAAACGAAGCCGTCTCCGCCCGTAAATCGGCGCAGGAAGCAGTGCCCTTCCCCGACGTGCCGAATGCGGAAGAGGAAAGGCTCGTAAGCTCCTTTTCCAAGCCCATCGTGTTTGAAAACTGCAAAAAGGCGGAAGGCGAGGGGGCGAGCGCAGAACGAGACGAACGGGCAGAAAGCCAACGGGAAGCGCAAAAAGCTTCTGCCGAAAGGGCGGAAGAGGACGCCTTTGCCGCCAACAAACGGTTTTTGGAAGAACAGGAAAACAAGAAAAAGCAACAGCCGAAGATAGATTTTGAACGGGCGGTCTATAAGGGCAATCTCTTTAACACCTATCTTTTGTTTGAACTGGGCGACGACGCCTATATCATAGATCAACACGCCGCACACGAACGCTTATTGTTTGACAGGTTATGCCAAAAGATGCGCAGTCGCAGCGTGGATATACAACCCTTGTTGCTTCCGTATATTCTCAACGTCAATTTTATCGAGAATGATTTCCTGCAGGAAAAGCTGCCGCTGCTCAAAGACCTCGGCTTCGATATCGAGATCTTCGGCACGAACGCTTTTAAGATATCGGGAATCCCCGTGGAGTTGACGGGTATGGATTTGGAATCGTTTTTTTGCGATATTCTGAAAGATATTTCCGGCTTGAAGGCAATTAAACTGGACGAACTCCTGCGGGATAAGCTGGCGAGCAAGGCGTGCAAGCACGCCGTAAAGGGCGGCATGAATCTGACGGAGCAGGAAGTGAAGGAACTCTTTTCCATGATGGACGGCAATATGGGGCTCAAATGCCCCCACGGCAGACCCGTCGCCGTGCGTATGCAAAAGAGCGAAATAGAAAAGATGTTCAAGAGGATCGTATGAAAAAGGTGCTGGTAATTTGCGGCCCCACGGCTTCCGGAAAGACGGCTCTGGCGGTGGAGTGCGCTCAAAAGTTGCATTCGGAAGTCATTTCCGCCGACAGTATGATCGTGTATAAGGACCTCGCCATCGGAACGGCTAAACCGACCGAAGCGGAAATGCAGGGCGTTATCCATCATATGGTCGGGGTGGTGGACCCGAAAGATAATTTCAGCGTGAGCGACTTTGAAAGGGCGGCTCTGCCCGTAATCGACCGTCTCCATGCGGAGGGCAAAATTCCCGTCGTCTGCGGCGGTACGGGGTTTTATATCAATGCGCTCCTATTTGCGCAGGGGTTCGGAAAGACGGATGCGGACGCCGCTGTCCGAAAAAGGTACGAGGCGTATGCCGAGGAGCAAGGGAAAGAAGCGTTATTTGCGCTCTTACGGGAACGGGATGCGCAGAGTGCGGCAAAATTGCACCCCAACGACGTAAAGCGGGTAATCCGTGCCTTGGAGATTTTAGAAGTCACGGGCGAAAAAAAGAGTGCGCAAGCGGACTCGTACACGCCGAGATTCGACTATACCGCCGTCTGCATAGACTACCCGCGGGAGAAGTTGTACGAACGGATAGAGCGGCGGGTGGATATCATGCTGGAACAGGGCTTGATTGACGAAGTAAAGAACCTGTTTGCACGGGGAATAGACGAAACGTGCCAATGTATGCAGGGGATTGGCTATAAGGAAGTATTGGCGGCGTTGCGCAACCCGTCGCTTATGCCTGCGGTTGCGGATACGATCAAGCTGAACACGAGGCATTACGCCAAACGGCAGATTACGTTCTTTAAAAAACTGCCCGGGCTGCACAATTTATCGCCCGACGGCAATTTAACGGAGGAAACATTGCAATGGTTACAAAAATGATAAAAGATTGCGAAAGGGAGCTGGCGGCCGCCTTTCAAAGAGCGGACGATATCGCTTATTTTAATCAGATTAAAGTATTGAACGCCTTTCGGGACAACGAAATTGCGCTTCGGCACTTTTTGCCCTCTACGGGTTACGGTTACGGGGACGACGGCAGAGATACGCTCGGAAAAGTCTATGCCAAGGCTTTCGGTGCGGAAGCGGCGTTGGTTTCCCCGGCGATGCTCTCCGGTACGCATACGCTGTCCGTGGGGCTATTCGGCATCCTGCGCCCGAACGACGTGATGTTGAGCGTGTCCGGTTTGCCGTACGATACGATCCGAGGCGTTATCTACGGGGAAGGCAACGGCTCCCTGAAGGACTTCGGCGTTCGTTTTGAAAAGGTCGATCTGACGAGCGAAAACAAATTCGACTATCCTGCCATCCAAG
Source organism: uncultured Clostridia bacterium (assembly GCA_945833955.1). Lineage (GTDB taxonomy): Bacteria > Bacillota > Clostridia > Christensenellales > Borkfalkiaceae > CAMAGA01. The sequence continues at coordinate 3,927 of CAMAGA010000068.1, read as the reverse complement.
CGGCGCTTTCCGATCCGTCGGTGAAGATGGTGTACGTGCAACGTTCCAGAGGCTACGAGTGGCGGGATGCCTTTACCGTGGACGAGATCGAAAAGCTCTGCGCCTTCGTCCGCAAACTCGGCTTTCAGGGGTGTATCTTCGTAGATAACTGTTACGGCGAGTTCGTGGAAAAACGGGAGCCGACGGAAGTCGGTGCGGACGTGATTGCCGGGTCGCTTATCAAAAACCCGGGCGGCGGACTTGCGCCTACGGGCGGGTACATCGCAGGCAAGCAAAAATATATTGATTTGATTGCCAACCGCCTGACGGCACCTTCCGTCGGGGCGGAAATCGGTTCTTACGCCTACGGGTATCAGTATTTCTATCAGGGCTTCTTCCTTGCGCCGCACGTGGTTGCGCAGGCAATCAAGGGGAGCCTTCTGATCGGCAAAGCGATGGAAAAGCTCGGCTATGAAAATTCCCCCGCTCTGGACAGAGTCCCCTCGGATATTACCCGCGCCATCCGTTTTGATACGGAACGGCAACTCACGGACTTTATCCAATCCGTGCAGGAAGCTTCCCCTGTGGACAGCAATCTGCATCTGGAAGCGTGGGATATGCCCGGTTACGACGATAAAGTCATCATGGCGGCAGGGTGCTTTGTGGCAGGGGCAAGCATAGAGCTTTCCGCCGACGCCCCCATCCGCAAACCGTACACCGCATACTTTCAGGGCGGACTCACCTACGAGCATTGTAAGTACGCCTTGGAAAAGATATTGGAAAAACTGATCCGAGAATAAAGGGAATGATATGAAATTATTGGTGATCGGTCGAATGGAGAGAGTGATGCGGTATATACCCGATATGGAAATTACGCAAAGAGTGCAGATTGCGTCCGTTTCGGAAACGGCCTCCGTCTCCGAAATTTTAGCGGCAGGGCGGGATGCGGACTTCGTGCTTGCGGACGCCTGTTTCGGTATTTGCGGCGAAGCTATACGAGGTATGCCCAATCTGAAGCTGATTCAGTCGGAAGGCGTTGCGTTCGATAAAATCGACTTAAAGGCGGCGGTCGAATCGGGCGTTCGGGTGTGCAACTGTAAGGGCGTCAATGCGGCTCCCGTTGCGGAGGTGACCGTCCTTTTGATGCTCGCGCTCATTAAAAATATTCGGGAAGGCGATATTGCCGTTCGGCAAGGCAGACAGATGCAGACTAAGGAAGCCATGCTTATGGGCGGCTACGGCGAACTTTCGGGAAAGAGAGTGGGGCTGTACGGTTTTGGCGATATCGGCAAAGAGGTTGCCGTTCGGCTGAATGCGTTCGGGTGCGACGTATATTATTACGATATATTCCGTGCTTCTGCCGAAACGGAGCAAAAATACGGCGTTACCTATGTAAGCGAGCAAGATCTGATTTCCACTTCGGAAATTCTTTCCCTGCACGCGCCCGTAACGGAGGAGACCCGTAATCTGATTCGTGCGGAAACGATAGCCAAAATGCGCAGGGGCGTGATCATCGTCAATACGGCGCGGGGCGAGCTTGTGAACGGGGCGGATTTGAGAGACGCATTGATACAAGGCAAAGTTGCCGGGGCCGCATTCGATACGATTTCGCCCGAACCGGTTACGAAGGATAATCCGCTGGTAGATTTACCCGAATCTATTTTGCCAAAGGTGTTTTATCTGCCGCATATCGGCGGCGGCACGGAAGGCACTTTGCGCCGCATCTATCGGACGCTCTGGACGAATATCGAGCGCATTTCGCAAGGACTGAACCCAATTCACTGCGTATCGCATCGCTGTTGATTCGGTTTCGCACTTCTTTCAGCGGACGATGAAGGATATATAATCAGACGGTGAAGGATAAAAAAGCTATAAAAAGAGGCACAAAACCGAAGTTTTGTGCCTCTTTTTATATTTCTGCATGGAGAGAATCAGTACATTCCGCCCATGTCGCCGCCGGCAGGTGCAGGGGGAGCGGGAGGGGTCGGGATGTCGGTTACGATGCTTTCCGTAGTCAATAGCGTTGCGGCAACGGAAGCGGCGTTCTGCAATACGGAACGGGTAACTTTTGCAGGGTCGATGATACCGCTTTCTACCATATCGGTGTATTCGTTTTTCAGAGCGTCAAAGCCGTAAGCGGGATTGTTCGCATGGATGATTTTGTCTACGATGACGGAACCGTCCAGACCTGCGTTCTTGGCGATCTGGCGAACGGGTTCTTCCACCGCTTTGAGAATGATCGTTGCGCCGGTCTTTTCGTCGCCGTCCAGCGTAGCTACCAGCTTCTTTAAAGCGGGAATCGTAGAAAGGAGTGCGGAACCGCCGCCGGGTACGATGCCTTCTTCTACCGCTGCTTTGGTTGCGGCGAGGGCGTCTTCGATGCGGAGCTTCTTTTCCTTCATTTCTACTTCGGTTGCGGCGCCTACGTTGATTACGGCTACGCCGCCTGCAAGCTTGGCAAGGCGTTCCTGCAACTTCTGCTTGTCGTAGTCGGAAGTCGTTTCTGCGATCTGCGCGCGAATGGAGTTGACTCTTGCCGCAATTTCCGCAGGATCGCCTGCGCCCTTGATGATGGTGGTGTTGTCTTTATCCACTTTGATCTGGGAAGCTCTGCCGAGCATATCCATGGTAACGTCTTTAAATTCGTAACCGAGGTCGGAAGAGATGACCGTACCGCCGGTAAGGACTGCGATGTCTTCCAGCATGGCTTTTCTTCTGTCGCCGAAGCCGGGCGCTTTTACGGAAACGCTGTTCAGTAAGCCCTTGATCTTGTTGACTACAAGGTTAGCGAGCGCATCGCCTTCTACGTCTTCGGCAATAATCAAAAGACGTGCCCCGGACTGTGCGATGGGTTCCAGAATGGGAAGTATTTCCTGAATGGCAGAAATCTTTTTGTCGGTAATCAGGATATAGGGGGAATCGAGTACGGCTTCCATCTTTTCGGTATCGGTTACCATATATGCGGAAGCGTAGCCTCTGTCAAACTGCATACCTTCTACGGTAGCAAGTTCCGTATTCATGGTCTTGCCTTCTTCTACCGTGATAACGCCGTCGTGGCCGACCTTTTCCATCGCTTCGGAAACGAGTTCCCCGACGGTTTCGTCGCCTGCGGAAATGGAAGCGACCTGCGTGATGGCAAGCTTGGAATCCACGGGCTGAGAGATGGCCTGAATCTGTTCTACCGCAACGTTTACCGCCTTTTCAATACCCTTTTTCAAAATGATGGGGTTGGCGCCTGCGGCAAGGTTCTTCAAGCCTTCCCGGATAATCGCCTGTGCAAGCACCATAGCGGTCGTAGTGCCGTCGCCGGCAACGTCGTTGGTGCGGGTGGAAACTTCCTTCACGAGCTGTGCGCCCATGTTTTCAAAGGGGTCTTCCAGCTCGATTTCCTTTGCAATCGTAACGCCGTCGTTGGTAATCAGCGGCGCGCCGAATTTCTTATCGAGTACAACGTTTCTGCCTTTGGGGCCGAGCGTAATTTTTACGGTATCGGCAATTACGTCTACACCGGTCTTCAATGCTTTTCTGGCGTCATCGCCATATTTAATCTGTTTAGCCATATTTTTTACCTCCTGCTTTATAGATTATTCCACGATAGCGAGAATATCGCTCTGACGAATGATGGTGAATTCTCTGCCGTCAATTTTGAATGCGCTGCCGGCATACTGGGAACAAAGCACCCTGTCCCCAACCTTTACCTGCATTACGATTTCTTTTCCGTCGATGATTCCCCCGGGACCAACGGCTACGACTTCGGCCGTCTGCGGCTTTTCCTGTGCGGCACCCGTCAGGATCAACCCGCTTTTGGTTTTTTCTTCCGCTTTTACAGCTTCAATGACAACTTTATCAAACAATGGTCTGATGTTCATGATAAAAACCTCCGTTAACATTCTTAATGTGATAGCACTCTCACTCTTAGAGTGCTAATTCTATTATATTCTTTTTTTT
>CAMAGA010000067.1 GCA_945833955.1 uncultured Clostridia bacterium | reverse complement strand
ATCGCTTCCGTTCCGTCCCGACTGCCGTCGTTGACGAAGATGATTTCAAAGGGTTCGTTCGTCTTTTCCATAACGGGCACGATCGTCTCGTAAAACCGCTGTAAATTCGGCTCCTCGTTGTATGCAGGAACCACCAAAGAATATCTGGCTTTCATGAATATTACTCCTCACTTTTCAATCTTTTCTCTATTTTAACAGATTTTATACGATCAGGCAATAAAAATTCGGTTAATTCTTCCATAATTGCAAATTTTAAAACATCCCGAAGCAAGGAATGCTTCGGGGATTCGTATTATACAATCACATAAATTTAAAAATTTCGCTGTAAATGCGGATATCCTCGTCGGAGTATACGTCAAAAATCACTTTCAGATTGTAATCCGGATTGGAAAGCTGCCAGCGTTTGACAGACCCCACGGCGATTTCCGCCGCTTCCCCGTGCGGAAAGCCTAAAATACCGGTGGAAATACAGTTGAACGCAATGGTTTTCAGCCCCATCTCTTTTGCCAGATACATACAGGACATATACGAACTGCGCAGTTCCTGCCTCGATTCTTCGGTAACGCCCATGGCGGCGGCGGGGCCTACGGTATGTATTACGTATTTGCAAGGCAGGTTATAGGCGCAGGTGATTTTTGCGTCCCCCGTGGATTCCGGCCTGCCCTGCAAACCGCATATACGGAAGCCGTCCATGCGCATCTGCATCCCTGCACGCAGATGAATGATATTATCTATACACTGATGCCCGGCAATGCGGCAACCGACCAAAGAACTGCCCGTGGAATTGACGATTGCATCCGCGTTCAACTTAGTGATATCCCCTCGGAAGATGGTCACGTTTTCCTTATAGTGAAACGTTTCCACGTCCACGATTCCCCGCTCCAGCGTTTCCGACCACAACAGTTTATCCTGTAAAGCGAGCAAAGCAGGCGGTACGGGGTGCGGATCCCGTTCCGTCATGTATTCGTTTACCAGCTTCCGTTTGCGCTCGTAGTTATAATTGAATGCGCCGATCATTCCCCTTTCCTTGATTAAAAACCGCAGAAGTTCGGAACAGATGCCGTCCCGTTCTTTGGGGGATGCCGTAACCGTTTCATGCGGGTAGGGAGTGAGCCTGATTTCCTGTATATATTCCTGTAACTGCATATCTTTCTCCGTTTCTTTCAATGATTAATTCCATTATAGCACGTTCTGCATTTTTTTCAACCCCGATTTTCAAAAAAATATTGATTTTTCCGAGGAGATATGCTATAATATAGTCGCTATGAAGAAATACGCTTATAAATTCTCTACCCTTGTCAAAATCTTAATGTTTTTAGCCGTGATACTGGCGCTTTGCGGCATAGCCGTGGATATTATCTGGATCATTCAGGACGGGTTTTATTCGCCCTACGTCGGTATGCGCTACATCCTGCTCTTTATCATTGCAACGCTCATTATCGTAATCATCGTCTCCATGTGGAAGTTTTCCGGATACAAAATTACCAAAACGGAACTGATATGCTCTTTCGGCATCCTCGTGAGCAAATTTTCGCTGGCGGATATGACCCGTATTACGGTCAATAAGCAAAAAAAACAGCTCACCCTGACTTTTAAAGACGAAAGTTTTACCAATATCTGGGTAAAAAACGAGTGGTTTGAAGACTTTTTACATGAAATTCTTTCCGTCAACGACGAGATAGAACTGGAATTTCTGGAAGAAATCCCCAAGGACGATCCCAAAAACGACAATGATAAGAACGACAAAAACAAGCCCGCTTAAATAAAAAATCAGCGGATACCCGCTCTGCACGGTCGCCCTCGGGCATTTTTCGCCCCGTCCGCCCTGCCGCCGTCCGCTTTGCGGAGTCTCCACGCATCTCGGGCGTTTTTGCAGGCAACCACCCGTCCGCCCCGCCCGCTTTGCCAACCGCCCCATGGCGGTATCTTGCGGATAATTCCCCTATAACCAAATAAAAATGAGTCCGACTTCGGAAAAGCGCTTTTCGGAACCGTTCGCTTTTGCGTTCCGTATCCAAAGCGCGTCCGCATCGGACTCTTTTTTCGGACTCTTTTTTTCGGACTCTTTTTATCGTATTTGCTTCTATTCGTCTGCATCGCTCTCCGCTTCGCTTTTTCGGAAGGGAACGGCGGCAAAGGTCAGCACGTATACCTTTTTCGCTCTCGCTCCGAGCAACAAAGCGGCAATTTCGTTGACCGTCACGCCCGTCGTCATCACGTCGTCCACCAAAATCAAAGTTTTATCTTTACAAAAAACCTTGTCGGTAACGGCAAAAGCGGCTTGCAGATTGCGTTTGCGTTGCTTTTTAGTCAGCTTTTTCTGGTCTTCCGTATCCTTTTTCTTTTGCAATACGTCCGCAACGGCAATTCCCGTCCTTTGGGAAATTTCCCCTGCAAGGAGCCGAGCCTGGTTGTACCCGCGCTTGCGCAGTCTTTTGCGGGTAATGGGTACGTACACCAGCGCGTCCGCGTCGGAAAATTCCCTTGCCGCAATCTCGCTCATCTTTTCCGCAAAAAGGCGGGCAAGGTACGCCTTGCCGTTTTTAAAGCGCAGAACGAGCTTTCGGGTTAAATCGTTATAACTGCAAACCGATCGGGCTTTATCGAAGCAGGGAACAAAGCTCTTGCATTCGTCGCAGTAATCGCACCGTTCGGAAACCTGCCTGCCGCACCGCTCGCAGATGTTTTCGCCCGTGTAGCTTATTTCGGAAAGGCATTTTGCACAAAAGCGTTCGCCGCTGAAAACTTCCCTTCCGCAACATTCGCAAGCGTACTTTTCGGGGAAAAACACGCTGCGCAAAGCGGATTTTATGCATTGCATTTTCTTTTTCCATTTTTCCGTAAGCATACCATCCGCTCCTTTCCGCCCCCAAAGCGGTGCATTATTCTATATATTTTCCTTTGCGTAAAAAACGTAGACGCAAAGAAAGACGAGAATGGCGTCCATTACAATCACGCCGCCATACAGCCCGAAAATCCAAAACAGGATATTCCAATCCCACACGAACGGTAAAGACGCCGAAATCAGCCCCGCCGTGACTTGCAAAAGCCCCCTTGCCGCAAAAAAAGACAGGACGACCGCAAGAAAAAAGGGAAGCGTAAAGATAAGCGCCAGCTCCGCTATCAGGGAAAAACTTAAATCTCTTCTTTGCAGACCGCAGGCTTCCAGAGCGTTTATATACTCGGTTTTATCCCGAATTCCCCCCAGAATGAAAGATATAAAAAAGATACAATATACGAGCAGCAGAACGACTATGGTCAGCGTTTGCGCATCGAACTCCTTATCTACGGCGATTGCCAGAAGGATATGGAACTTCGTTTCCGTCGGATAGAGATAATGATTGGAACGGAAGCCCACGAGGCGCATAGCGTTGCCGTTTTTGCAGACGACCCAGGATTCAAAATCGGAAGCGGGCAACCGAACCAACAGCAACGAATGATCCCGATAAAATTCTTCCTTGTATTGGCTTAAAAAAAGCATACTGTAGGATTGTTCGGTCAGAACGGGATCGTTTTCCACAAACTGATGCAGACCTTCCTTCGCTTCGATTCTGAAAATTTCCGGTTCGGTCTTATCGGGGAACAGATAATGCTCGTTCTCCATCGTTATGTAACTGAAGGATTGACTCTCGTGTTCGATTTCTTCCTTTATCGTCAGTGCAAAACTGCAATTTTCAACGTCGTTTTCCGTTTCCAGAAAACAACAATAGGTCGCCGTCTTATCCCGGATTGCCGCCAATCTTTTCGTGCCGACGAGCTCTACCCGGCAGGCGTCCTCGGTAAAGGCGGCGTCCGTAACGTAATACTTTATACCGCTTTGCGGCTTGTTGAATTTTACGATCGCCAGGTCGGATTTTTCAAAATATTCCCGACTGTATCTTTCCTGCGTAGCCTTTTTTCCGCTTACAAACTCGTAATCTGCCCATACCGATTTGGAAAAGCTCTTGTAATCGGTATATTTTTCTACTTTATACTCCTCGTCGAAAGCTTCGTAATCCATCTCCGTTACGTGGCTGCCCTGCACCTGCGGAAGCCGTACGGGTTTCTCCGCCGACAGCACGATTGCCAGAATGATCGCCGTTATCAACGCGGCAAAAACACAACACGATACGATCATAACGTTTTGCTTTTTGAATTTCATATGGAACGCTTCTTAAAAAACTTTCCTTCTGCAGATAATCATTATGCTTCCCGATAAAAAACCGTTGCAGTGCTCCTCTTCCTATATCGGGACCGACTACAAAACCGCCATTCGGGGCATAATAATTGTTTTTATTTTATCCTGATCTTATTTCGGTTGTCAAGAGTTTTGATTATAAATTATTCATATTTTTAACACGAGATTATCACCATCATACAATCTACCGAAAAACGTCCTACTTTTTGAAAAGGTTTCCGAAAAATCGGTATTGACATTTTCCCCAAAATGCGGTATAATATAATAAAATGATAAGAGGAGAAAAACGACTATGAAAATTTGTGTATTTGGTGCGGCAAGCAACCGAATCGATTCGGAATATATCCGAATGGTGGAAATTCTGGGCGAAATGATGGCAAAACGCGGTCATTCCCTCGTTTTCGGCGCAGGTGCGTGCGGTCTGATGGGGGCGGCGGCAAGAGGCGTGAAGCGCGGCGGCGGAGAAATTTTCGGTATCATTCCCGACTTTTTCCGTGCAGAGCGCATAGAAAGCATCTATTCGGAATGTACGGAGCTCATCTATACCGATTCCATGCGCACCCGTAAGCAGGCGATGGAAGACATGGCGGACGCCTTTATCATCGTTCCCGGCGGCATTGGGACTTTTGAAGAATTCTATGAAGTACTGACTTTAAAGCAGCTCCGCAGACACAATAAACCGATCGCCATTTATAACTTGCGGAATTATTACGATTCCATTGACTCCCTCATGCAGAACGCCATGAACGAGGGCTTCGTTACACGGGAATGCGAAAAGCTGTTCGATTATTTTACCGACGCCGAAGCGATGCTTCAATACGTGGAAGAAAATGCGGCTAACCCCAAACAGTTGCAAAATTTAAAAGAAGGCTAAAAAAAAGTGCGTATCTCCGATAGTTTTTTCGGAGATACGCTTTACTTTTGGCAAAGGAATTGCTATAATGGAGAGGAGAAAAATCGGTACAGAGATGCCGAAAGCGAAGTCTTGCGTTTCTGTACGCAGGACTTATTTTTATACCAAAGGAGTATTTATGTTGCAACGCAAAGATTTGATCGATCTGAACGGACTTTCCGAACAGGAAATCACCGCCATTTTAGACCGTGCGGAAGAAATGAAACAACGTTTGCGCCGAGGGGAAAAGAACGGAACGGAGCTCAAAGGCAAATCCGTCATCACGCTCTTTTACGAAAACAGCACCCGAACCAGAGTATCGTTTGAACTTGCCACCGCCTACCTCGGCGGCACGCCCGTCCATATTTCCGCCTCTTCCAGCTCCGTACAAAAGGGAGAAACGCTAATCGACACGGGCAAAACGTTGGACGCCATGCACGTGGACGCCATCGTCATGCGCCACCCCATGTCCGGCGCACCCGTGCTCCTTGCCAAAACCGTTTCCGCACACGTCATCAACGGCGGCGACGGCATGAACGCCCACCCCACGCAGGCGCTTTTGGATATGCTCTCCATGCGGGAAAAATTCGGGCGCATCCGCGGCCTGAAAGTTGCCATTTTAGGCGATATCAAGCATTCCCGCGTGGCAAAGTCCAACCTGTTCGGTCTGACGACCATGGGGGCGGAAGTTTATATGTATGCGCCGAAAACGCTGATCCCCAAGGATATGGATAAGCTGGGCGCGCATATCGCCTCTTCGAGAGAAGAAGCCGTGGAAGGCGCAGACGTCGTCATGGGATTGCGCATTCAGCTCGAACGCCAGCAGGGCGGCTTGTTCCCCTCCCTCGGAGAATATTCTAAGTTTTACGGCGTGAACGAAAATCTTTTGCGCCTTGCAAAACCCGATGCAATCGTAGAACACCCCGGACCCGTCAACCGAGGCGTGGAACTGACCGACGGCTTAATCGACGGCAAGAGCAGCGTGATCGAAGATCAGGTTACCAGTGGCGTAGCCGTTCGTATGGCGCTTTTGGATATGCTGTGCAATGCACGATAAGGAGAAAAAAATATGCTCATTCAAAACGGTAACGTAGTATTTTTAAACGAAGTGAAAAAAGCCGATATCCGCACCGAAGGCAGGTACGTCACCCAAATTGCGGATAGTCTGACGCCGCTTGCAGGCGAAGAAGTCATCGACGCAACCTCCCGATACGTCTTTCCGGGGCTCATAGATATGCACGTCCATCTGCGGGAACCGGGCTTTGAGGGCAAGGAAGACATCGCTTCCGGCTCTGCCGCCGCCGTCAAGGGCGGCTTCACGCAGATTTGCTGTATGCCCAATACCAATCCCGTAACGGATAACGCCGTAGTCGTATCCTATATTATCAATCGGGCAAAGGAAGTAAATCTTTGCAAAGTACGCCCCATAGGCGCAATCACGGCAGGGGAAAACGGGGAAGCCCTTGCGGCGATCGGCAAAATGAAGCAGGCAGGCGCAGTCGCCCTCAGCGACGACGGCAAACCCGTTATGAACTCGCAGATCATGCGCCTTGCCATGGAATACGCATCCGACTTCGACCTCATTTGCCTTTCCCACTGCGAAGATAAAAATCTTCTGAACGGCGGATTCGTGAACGAAGGACGCAATTCCACCATCACGGGCCTGAAAGGTATTTCCCGTGCGGTGGAGGACATCATGATCGCGCGTGAAATCTGCCTTGCGCAGGCATTGGATCTGCCCGTGCATATCTGCCACGTTTCCACTTACAGCGGCGTACAGATGATACGGGACGCAAAAAAGAACGGCGTAAAAGTAACGGCGGAATCCTGCCCCCATTACGTTGCGCTGACGGACGATATCATTCTCTCCTTCGATACGAACACCAAGGTCAATCCCCCCGTTCGGGAAGAGAAGGACAGACAGGCGATCATCGCAGGCATTGCGGACGGCACGATAGACTGCATCGTAACCGACCACGCACCACACAAGGCTACCGATAAAAACGTGGAATACGCACAGGCGGCGTTCGGCATCAGCGGACTGGAAACGAGTTTCGCCCTCTGCTACACCTATCTGGCAGAACCCGGCGTGCTGACCTTGCCCGAACTTGCCCGGCGTATGAGCTACAACCCCGCAAAGATCCTCCATTTGGAGGGCGGCGAAATTGCCGAAGGGAAGGTGGCAGACCTGATGATTGCGGACCTTTCCAAGGAGTGGACGATCGACTCCGCTTCTTTCGTTTCCAAAGGAAAGAACACGCCGTTCAACGGCTACACCGTACGCGGCGCAGTGGAGTGTACCATCGTAGACGGAAAAGTCAAATATTCCGCATAAAGGGCATTTTTATACAAACTTTCTTTTTACGCAATCGCTTTTCCCGTTTTTTTAAACTATCTTTATTTTTATCTTTCCCGGAGAATTCTATGAAAACAATTCAGAAAAATTGTACGTTGTGGAAATCGGGCGTTCAAATCGCAGTCATCTCTATTCTGGCTGCGATTCTGATTCTTATTTCCTCATGCGCAATCGTAGACAAAGACCTCGCCAAAGACAAGGCAACCTGTCGGAACATGAACGAAATTTTAGCCGTCTGCACGGCGGATCTTTCCGATTCGGAAATAGAAGCCGTAAGAGAAATTCTGACGATCAACGGCGTTTCGGAAGAATTCTTTCAGCCGACTTCGGACGGTTGTTTATTTTTGTACTATCCTGCCGACAACGTGATCCTGCTCACGAAGGGCAGAGATACCGTTATATTCCCCGACGCTTATACAACACGGGACGTCGGGCTGAATACGCTTGCCGACCTGCATCCCGACGGCGACCCCGCCATTCCGCACGAACATGAATACGAAACCAATCGCATTACGGCAGAGGCAACCTGTACGGAGAAGGGCAGCATCAAAAGTACCTGTTCCGTTTGCGGCAAAA
>CAMAGA010000066.1 GCA_945833955.1 uncultured Clostridia bacterium | reverse complement strand
TTTTAATTATGTATATCTTTATTATTTTAATTATTGCCGGTTCTTTTCTTTATTTTTATCCGACAAGTCGCCGCCCGTCAGCTTTCCGTACAGTTTTTCAATTTCTTTTGCCGACAATCCTATATGACTTAAAAACGTTTCCGCATCGATCGGAACCAGAATATGCAAAATCTCCCGTAATTGCCGCAAATCCGCCTCCTGTTTTGCGGAATCTTTACTATGGCGGTAATCCTGCCTGAAATCCTCCATGCAATCTTCCTCGGAAACGCCCGATAGCGATAACAGAATATACGAAACGAAGTAAACCGTCAGATTGTCCTGACTGAAAAACAGGGTACAGCCGCTACTTTCCGCCAGTTCCGCAAAGAGAGCCTTCCACGTACCGAGGGAAACGGTAGTTAAGGACTGCTCAATAGGATACCGCTTATAACCGATGCCCGCTATGCCTTTCCAGGAACTTTCTTCCCGACGCTGCTCCTTTTCATTCCGAAGGTCCAAGATGCTCCGAACGCCGTAATCGGAAAGTTTTGCATCCGCCTCGATGGAGCTCATGAAAGGGGCGTCGCTGCGCAGGAACCTTTTAAAAAATGTAATATGCTTAAAATCATAGAAAAACCCGCCCAGTTCCCGAGTGTTTTCCGTTACGGAAAGTTTGATTCTGCGGCGGTTATAGGGCATTTCCACATAGCGGATCCACTTATTGTTCACAATCGGCTCGGAATAGAATTTCACCCCGTCAAAGCCTTCCGCATGCACTATTTTGCATATTTTGGCGCATTGCAGTTTATCGTGTACCCCGATGGGCGCAATTACCCGATCCCCTACCTTCAAATCAAATCTGATATTATAATACCAATAGACTTTATTGCATATATTCGGATCGTATACAAATTGCAACCCTACGTATTCCATCCTCTTCTACCTCTTTTCCTTTGTTTTGCAAAGTCATGCGTACTGATACATTCATTGTAACATATATCCTTTCCGTTTGCAATTCTTTTTATAAAAAAACATTACCCGAATTACGGGTAATGTTTTTTAATGAGAGAATATGAAAAAAGTTTTATGGATAGTCGGAACTTGTATACGATGATTATACCCTATAAAAGTGTATAAGTTATGAAAATTTTATGACGAACAGAAAAAAGTTATACTTTAAAACACCTGCAAGGCATTCCACAGTTTTAAATGAGGCGCATCTTCAAAATCCGTCAGGCATTCGTCTGCGACAAGCAGGATATCCGCCCATTCGGCTTGGTTGCCTGCATCCTTTACGCCCACCGTATAAAAATTCGATTCTTTTGCAAATTGAATGCCGACGAAGAGGTCTTCAAACACGGCGCATTCGCAAGGCTCCACTCCCAATTTTTGCGCGCACAGCCTGTAAACCTGCCCGTCCTTTTTGCCCGTAGGCGTTTCCGCAACGGTCGCAAAGGCGTCAAAAAGAGAAGCGATTTCGTTACGTTGCAGGCAGGGCATAAACAGATTTTCCGCATTGGCGGTGGCTACGCCGAGCAATATGCCCTGACTTTTCAACTTTTCCAAAAAAGCTTTTACCCCTTTTTTGGCGGGAACTGCCGTCGCATATAAACCCTGTGCCATGGCAAACCACTCCCGCATGAGCGATTCGGGGCGGTCCGGCAAGCCGAATCTTTGAATGGTGTATTCCGCACTTGCCCGAAAGCCCATGGTAGATACGGCGGCAGGATAATCCGACGGCATTTTGATTCCTCGGCCTGCCAGAAACTCCGCATCCAAATTCGTCCAGACGGAGCGGGAGTCGAGCAACGTACCGTCTAAATCGAACAGGACAGCTTTGATTTTTTTCATAAATATTTCTCCGTTATTTTTTCCGCTATGCGCAATCCGTCCGCCGCCGCACTGGTGATGCCGCCTGCATAGCCGCAGCCTTCCCCGCAAGGGTACAAATTGCGCACGTTTACGCTTTCTAAATTCTCCCCTCTTCGGATTCTTACGGGAGAAGAAGTTCTGGATTCCACGCCCGTCAGAACGGCGTCGGGGCAGGCGAAGCCTTTGAGCTTTCTGTCCATATCGGGGATTGCAAACTTTAAGGCGTCCGTAACGGCTTTGGGCAAAACGTCCGTCATGGAAGCAAATTCCGTTCCTGCCGCATAGGAAGGAACGACTTCCCCGAACCGATCGCTGATTTTATCCCGCAAAAAATCCCCTACCCGCTGTACGGGAGCGGCGTACGTGCCGCCGCCTGCGATAAACGCCGCCCGTTCCGCTTTGCGTTGCAGAGCCACGCCTGCCAAGGGATGTTCCGAGCCGAAGTCCTGCTTTTTGATCTGCACGATGAGCGCGCTGTTTGCATTTTTGCCTTCCCGGGCAAAATTGCTCATGCCGTTCGTGACGACTGCGCCCTGTTCCGAGGTAGCCGGCAGAACGAAGCCGCCGGGGCACATACAAAACGTAAACGCCGCCCGATCTTCCGCATGGGAAGTCAGCTTATAGTCCGCAGGCGGCAACAGGGCAAAGCTTTTGCCGTACTGCGCAAATCCGATTTTATCCTGCAGATGCTCGATGCGCACGCCCATTGCAAACTCTTTCTGCTCCATGGCAACGCCTCGCCGAAAGAGCATCTCGAAGGTGTCTCTTGCGGAATGCCCGCAGGCTAATACCACCTCGTCCGTTTCCACAGTCTCTTCCTTGCCCGTGTCAAGGTCTTTTATCTGCACGCCCCTCAGAACGCCGCCTTCTATGCACAAATCGGTCAGCTGCGTATGGAATAAAATCTTTCCGCCTTCCGCTAAAATATATTGCCGCATGGCGCGCACCACGCCCTGCAACTTATCGCTTCCGATATGCGGTTTGTTCAGATACAGAATCTCTTCCGGCGCACCGAAGCGGACGAACGTTTCCAGCACTTCCTTGTTGCGCTTATCGTTCGTCTGCGTAAACAGCTTTCCGTCCGAAAAGGTCCCGGCTCCGCCTTCCCCGAACTGAATATTGGAATTCACGTCCAGTTTTCGTTCCGTAAAAAAGGTCTGCGTGCTTTGCACCCGTTCTTCCACGCTGCCGCCCCGCTCTAAAACGATGGGGCGAATGCCGTGGTCGACAAGGCGCACCGCACAAAACAGTCCGCCGGGGCCCGTACCCACGACGACCGTCCGCATTCCGTCCGCTTTTACTTTGGCAAGCGGCACTCGCTCTTCCGATTCCGCCTCGTCCGAAAAGGCGATGGAATACAGCCAGAATATATTGCCCTTATCCCGTGCGTCCAACGATTTTTTGAGGATGCGGAAGAACTTCGGCTTTGTATGCAAATTCTTTTCCGCTATTCTCCAAAGTTCCGATTCCGCCGTGCCTGCTTTTAATTTGATATTGGAAAGCGTTCTGATCATACCTTCTCCTTTTTGGCAACGGACGAGGCAACCATTCTGCCGGAAGAAAATGCCCACTGCAGATTGTAACCGCCGCATACGCCGTCTACGTCCAGAATTTCCCCGGCAAAGTACAGACCGGGATAGCGAACGCTTTCCAGCTCCTGCGTTACTTCCGCCATGTCCACGCCGCCACGGGTAACCTGCGCATAATCGAACCCCAGCGTGCCCGTAACCGGCAAGCGGAAATTACGGATCGCCTCCACGACGGCAGGAATGCTTTCTGCCAGCTCGGCGCCCTTCTCCTTTCCGTGCAGACCGCATACTTTTAAGATTGCCTTCCCGATCTGATTATTCAACACGCAGCACAGCAATTCCTCCGCTTGAACATATTTTGCCTTTTCGTATAAAAAGGAAGTGATTTGTTCCTCGGTGAACTGCGGCAAAAAGGTCACGGAAAGCCATGCATTCCTCTTTCCGACTAAAAAAGGGGAAACCGCAAATACCGCGTTGCCGCTGACCCCGTATTCCGTAAAAATGACGTCCCCGTGTGCCGAAATGCATTTTTCCTTGCCTGCATACGCCGTCAAAACGACGTCCGAACGAATGCCTTTGAGCGTTTTTATATTTTGCGTATCCGTTTTGCACTGCACGAGGGAAGGCTCTAAATCGGTGATGCGGATGCCGAGCTGCCCTGCCATCTTCAGCCCCGACCCGTCCGAGCCGAGGTTGGGGGAAGCCTTGCCCCCCGTTGCAAAAACGACGTATTTGGCAAACACGCTTTCTTCCGTAGCCGAACGGACGATATATCCGTTTTTACTGCGCTCCACCGATTTTGCGTAGAAGCCGAAATGCACGGGAATATTGCGCTTGGCAACTGCGCCACGCAAAATATCCGTGATGCTGCTTGCCTGCATACTTGCAGGAAACACTCTGCCCCGCTCGTCGGAAAAGAACATACCGCCGAGTTCCCCCAGATACTCCAAAAGGGCGTCGTTGTTGAAATCCTCGATTACGGCAAACGCTTTGGATAGGTCGGAAGAGAAATACTTTTCCCGATTCAGTTCCCGATTGGTTACGTTGCCCTGCCCGTTGCCCGTGGCGGAGAGTTTTTTCCCCAGCCGATCGCCCCTTTCTAAAATGGCGCATTGCACGCCTGCATCCCGAAGCTTTAAAGCGCACAGCAATCCCGCCGCACCGCCGCCGATGATGACCGTAGTATATTTTTCCATAATTCGTTTAAAAATTCTCCGCCGCCGTATCGGGCAGACGGAGAACTCCTTTTCTTTTTTTAGTTGAGATTTTCCACGGCCGCAAATACACCTTCCAGACCTGTCGCGTCGTATTCGGCAATCTTGCCTGCGTCCGCCAGCTTGGAAATACGGGTGTCGATGGGCATCTTGGCTACGTTGGGAATACCGTACGCAAGAGCGATTTCATCCACCGTACTCTCCCCGAAAACGGAGTGCTTTTTGCCGCAGTCGGGGCAAACGTAATAGCTCATGTTTTCCACGATGCCGAGTACGGGTACGTTCATCATTTCCGCCATGTTCACCGCCTTGGCTACGATCATGCTGACGAGGTCCTGCGGCGTGGTGACGATGATGATGCCGTCTACGGGCAAGGACTGGAATACCGTAAGGGGTACGTCGCCCGTTCCGGGAGGCATATCCACGAACATGAAGTCAATATCCTTCCAGAGCACGTCCGTCCAGAACTGCGTGACCGCCCCGGCGATCAAAGAACCGCGCCAGACTACGGGCTGCGTTTCGTCCTCGAGCAAAACGTTCATGGACATAACCTCTATCCCTTCCTTGGAAACGACCGGGAAGATCACCTCGCCGTCGCCGGTGGCGTTTTCATGAATGCCGAACATTTTCGGAATGGAAGGTCCGGTGATGTCGGCGTCTAAAATCGCCGTGCGATAGCCGTGCTTTTGCGAAAGCGACGCAAGCAAACCCGTCGTCAAAGACTTACCGACGCCCCCCTTACCGCTGACAACGGCGATCACTTTTTTGACCGAACTGTTTTCATGGAGTTTCTTTTTTATTTCCGCTTTGCGGGATGCACAGTTCTCCCCGCAGGAAGAACAATCGTGCGTGCATGATTCTGCCATATATGAATACCTGCCTGTTTTTTATTTATTATAACCGTATTCGGAGCGAATGTCAACCGATTCGGTATCTTTCGTCCGCATTGTTCGTACAATTTTACTTTCAGCTTTTCTGATTGAGTTTATAGTACAATCCGCATTGCTCCATCAGCTCCGCATGGGAACCTTGCTCCGCTATGCCTTTATCCGCAATATATAAAATCCGATCCGCCTTGCGGATGGTGGAAAGTCGGTGCGCCACCACAAAAGCCGTCTTATCCTTTAAAACCATATCCAGAACCTGCTGTATCAACTGTTCCGTTGCGGAATCCACGGAGCTCGTCGCTTCGTCCAAAATGATGACGGCAGGGTCCCGAAGCATGATGCGCGCAAAGGATATCATCTGCTTTTCCCCGGCGGAAAGCCCCGTTCCCGATTCCTCTATCTGATGATAGTAACCGTCCGGGAACTTTTCAATGAACCTGTCCGCATAGATGCGCTTTGCCGCCGCAATGCATTCCTCGTCGGTGGCGTCCCTTCTGCCGTAGCGGATGTTATCCATAATCGTGCCTTTGAACACGAACGGGTCCTGCATCAGCACGCCGATCTTCTGCCGCAGGGATTGCAAGCGGATATCCCGCACATCCTTGCCGTCTATGCAAACGCTGCCTTCGCAAACGTCGTAGAAACGGGTAATGAGATTAATGACCGTAGTCTTGCCTGCGCCCGTCGGACCGACCAGCGCAATCGTTTCGCCCTTTTTCACGTGCAAGTCAAAATGCTCCAAAATATTGACTCCCTCTTCGTAGGCAAAGGTAACGTCGTTGAAGTCGATATTTCCCTCCACCGCTTCCAAGTCCTCGGCGTCTTCTTTATCCGCAATCATAAGGGGCGTATCCATCGTCTCGAACACTCTTTCCAGATTGGCGGAAACCTGCGCCAGTTGCTGTAAAATCATGGAAATCTGCGTAAACGGCGTGGAACAGAGCGTCATGAAATTGAGGAAGGTTACGACCGTTCCGGCGGAAATATCCCAGCCCTTGGAAATGGCAAGGAACGCAAACGCATAGATAAAAATCGTACCCGCATTCCAGAAAAATTCCACGATCGGCGTATTCAATTCGTTTCTGCGCACGATCTGCATCCACGTTTTGGCGCTGTCCTGCTGCAAATCGTGATAAATCTGACAATTATAATCGGAACGGTTATAATTTTTGATGATATTTTCGCCGTTCAAGGATTCCACCAGAAAGGCGGTCCGATTGGAATTTTTGGCGCGGTGCTTGCGGAACAGTCTGCGCAACGCGCGCCGCAACCAGAATATGCACAGCGCAAGGGGAATCATGACCGCATACACCGCAAGCGTGAGCAAGGGGCTCAGAACCAGCATGATGACGGTAACCACCAGCACTTTGAGCATGGCGGATATAAAGTTCATGAGGTACGTGGTAAAAAAGTCCGCCAGTTCGTTGATGTAATCGGTTACACGCACCGATATTTTGCCGGCAGGGCGACTGTCGAAATAATCGAAGGACAGCTTTTGCAGTTTATAAAAGACGTCTTTTCGAATTTCCGCAATGATATTATGCCCCATCTTTCCCATAAGCTTGCTGTGCGCAAAGGTAATCACAATTTCCAGTCCGCCCGCCAGCACGAATCCGCCCAATAAGAGTATGAGCATTCTGTAATCGCTCTGCGGTATCACCGTATCGACGACCGTCCGCAAGAGCAAGGGCGCCAAAAGGGAAACTGCAACCGATACCACCACTAAAAACAACACGAAGAAGAACGTCTTTTTGTACGGGATGACGTACCGAAGGAAACGGCGCAGCTGCTTTACGTCGACTTTATCGCCCGTAATCACTTCGTCCTGATAATATGTATTTCGCTTTGCCATACTCATATCTCCCCCGCACCGTAAGAAGAATCGTCCAGTTGTCCGTCCGCCGCCTGCAATTTTGCAATCGCCGCAAACCGACCGCCCATTTGCATGAGTTCCGCATACGTTCCTCTTTCCACAATTTCTCCGCCTTCCATGTAGATAATCTCATCGCAGTCCGCCACGGAAGAAACTCTGTGTGCGGCAATCAGCACGGTTTTGTCCGCATGGTTGGCTCGGATCGCCGCAAGCACCCGCTTTTCCGTCGCCATATCCAACGCGCTGGAAGCGTCGTCCAGTATGAGCACGGGGGCGTCCTTTAACAGCGCACGGGCAACCGAAAGCCTTTGCTTCTGCCCGCCGGAAAGCCCCAGCCCCCGCTCGCCGATGATCGTCTCGTAGCCGTCCTGCAATCCCATTACAAAATCGTGCGCCTGCGCCTCTTTCGTTGCGGAAAGCACGACCTCTTCCTCGCATTCCGGCGCATAAAAAGCCACGTTGGCGTCTACCGTATTGGAAAAGAGGAATACGTCCTGATAGACGTACCCGTACTCCCTGCGCAGATCTTCCAACGGAAAGCTCCGTATATTCCTGCCGTCTATGGAAATATCGCCCGAAGTGATATCGTACGTACGGGAGAGCGTTCTTAGAAGAGCGGATTTGCCGCTGCCCGTCGCCCCCATGATTCCCACTTTTTTGCCGTACGGAATATCCAGGGAA
>CAMAGA010000065.1 GCA_945833955.1 uncultured Clostridia bacterium | reverse complement strand
CTGCCGACCGCAAAAAAGCCGACCTCGAAAAACAAAAGGAGTTTATTTGTCGGACGCAATCGGCGGAAATGGGGGAAGAGCACGCATCTTCCCGAGCGACCAATGCCGCGTGGGAAGAGAGGCAGATACAAAGGGAAAGGGAATGGATTGTAGGCAAGGATTTTGACGAACTGGACAAGCGCATGGGATTCCCGGAAATTTCCTTTTACACGGAGAACGTCACTTCCGAAAAGTTTTTGCGCAAAATGCAGACTTTTATGGGCGTAGAAGCCTCCGCAAACGAAGAAAAGCGCCCTGCGTACCGTGAAAAGCGCCCTGCGTACCGTGCCGTGATTTTTGCCATCGGCAAGGACGAGCTGAATATCAGCATGGCGAATACGTACATAAATTACTATAAGCACGCCTGCGGTTGCGGACTCATCCGACCTGCGCAAAGGCAGATCGTATACGTTGCCGTTCGGGATGAAAAGAACGACGGTCGGCTCAACTGGACGGCGGAGGACGAAGAGACGTACCGCTACCTGCACGTGGTACCGTTCGGCTGTCGGGAAGAGATGTACAGCTACAACCTGATTATAGACGAAGAAAGGGATAAAGAGATACATTGCTCGTACAATTCCATGGACGTATGCAAGCGTTGCCCTTCCTTGCAGAGCGATTTGCAAAATTCGGCGCCGGTTTTGGGAAACGTCGATTTCGGGAAAGAGCTCTCCGAGGATACGAAAGCGTATCTTAAAGAGAGACAGGTTTCCAAGGAACTGTATACGGCGTTTTGTAAAGTTTCCAAAATGATCCGCACGGCGCAACAGGGCGGCGGGGAAGCTCCCCAAAAGAGTTTGGCTTACGGCTACGCCGAGGCAAACCGAGAATGTACGAAGAGCCGCACGGAGAACGGCTATGGCGACCTCTTATGGCTGGAATGCGACCAGAAAAACAAGCAGGCGAACCGTTCCGCACAGCGCTTCCAGACGAATTATCGTCCGTTTTGTGAAAGTCTGCGTCCGACGGAAGGGGATGAAACTTTTCGGATTGACGCAATGCGCAGGGTTCTGCAACTGGAACACGCCCGTTGGGTGCGCTTCCAGATTTCGAGCGGCATGGTGGCAGGGGGGTACTTTTTGCCGCCGGGCGATGAAACGGAGAAGAAGTGGCGGCTGCGGAATGCGCACGAGTGCATCCGCCCGTTCGAGGTTTTAGATCCCGACCAATATTGGTGTAAAGATTTTATCAATATTTTGCTTGCCGAGGAGGAAAAAAATTCCGCAAAGTCCGTTCTATCCGAAAAAAACGGGTGATAATAATAACGTAAAAAATTGCAGGAGAAACTGAAAAATGAATCAAAACGATTACGTACCCCATCCGATAGATACTTCGGACGTGGAATTGACGGAGGAAATCTGCGAGCTGGCGGAGATGCTTGCCCGCAACACGCACGAAGTCTGGGCACAGGGCAGAATGGCGCAGGGCTGGGTGTACGGAGAGGAGACCGACCCCGTTGCCGGAACGCACCGCTGCCTCATCCCCTACGAAGACCTGCCCGAGTCCGAAAAGGAATACGATCGGCGTACCTCGCAGGAGACGTTGCGCCTCCTTCTCAAACTCGGATTCGAGATCAAACGTAAGTAATTATAAAACGAAAATGCGTCCGATTTGTATTCGGGCGCAAAAGTTTTCGGTGGGGGAATTTCGTTTGCCTACGCTTGGGGCGGGATTGCCTGCGCTGAAAAACGGGTTTCAGGCAGTCGTACCGAGGGGCGGCGCCGAGGGCGGATTATGCGGACGGCTCGGCGGTACAATCAAAGCAGGGACACATTATTCCGTTTTACCCCGCAAAGGGGCGGGCAAGTCGGAAGAGTTCGGAAAGTCGGAAGAGTTCGGTAGAGGGGCGGGCGGTGTTTGCAAAGCTTGTGTTTGCAAGGCTTGTTTTTTGCGGACGTTCCACGTGACGAAGAACGCCGCAAGCAAAAAGAGCAGGGCGGCAACGAGAGCGCACGGCGTGGAAAAGGCGAGCCCCGTAAAGCCGAAGTAAGAACCCAGCACCCACGCCGTGATGCAGCGCATGGGGAGTTCCACCATGCAGGAGAGGAAGGGCAAGAGCGAGTACTTCATACTTTGGATGGCGCCGCGCAAGATAGGCACGGGTACCCATACGGGGTAAAAGCTCACGTTGATGAGGATGAAAGTGCGCACGTTTGCGTAAATTTCCTCCGTCCAGTCCTCCGCATTGATAAACCACCCCGCAACGGTGCGGGAAAAGAGCAATATGGCAACCCCGATGCTCACCGTGATCGCAAAGGACGCCGCCATTATGTACAAAATGCCTTTTTTCATGCGGGTGAAGTTTTTGGCGCCGTAGTTCTGCGCCACGAAGCCCGTAATTACGGTGCCGAAGGTGTTGATGACGGTGCCTGCCAGGTTGGTGATGCTTACGCCGCAGGCAAACGCCGCCATGATCTCCTTGCCCATGGAATTGAGTTTGGCTTGCACGATGAGCGCGCCGATCATAATCAGGGACATCTGCAACGCCATGGGGATCGCCATGCGGATTTCCGACAGCCATAAATTTTCGTTTACCGCTTCGCTTTTATGGCGGAAGAAGTTGTACTCGGGGAAGTTGCGCAAAAAGAAGAAGAGCGCCAGTGCGCCGCTCACGAGTTGGGAGAGCACGGTGGCAACGGCAACGCCGGCTACGCCCCAACGGAAAACGAGCATAAACAGCAGGTTGAGCAGCACGTTGATGACGGCGGAAGCAATCAGCATGATTACGGGGGAGCGGCTGTCCCCCAAGGTACGCAAAAGGTTCGTTTCCGCCATGTTCACGGTATTGACGACGGCCCCGCCCATGACGATGAGAAGGTACGTTTCGGAATAGCCGAAGCAATCGTCCGGGACGTTCGTGATTTTTAAGAGCGGCACGGCGAGCGCCAGCCCGAGCGTTGTTAAGAGAACGCCGACGATGAGGTTGAGTTTTTGAAACACGCACACGGCGGCAAAGGTCTTTTGCTTTTCCTTAGCGCCGAAGCTGATGCCGATGATGACGGCGGAACCGGCGGTGAACCCGCCGATGAGCGAGCCGACCGCACCGCTCGTTGTGCCTGCCGCATTCACGGCAGCCATTTCCGTTTTGCCGAGGAACTGCCCCACCATCATCGTATCGAATACGTTATACAGATATTGAATGAGTGCGCTGATTAAAATGGGGATGGCGTAAAGAAGAGCGGTTTTTAAAATCGGACCTTCCGTCAAATCGTGTCTCGAATGGTTGGCTCGGACTGTCTTTTCCATACAAAAACCTCGTATATATTGAATTTGCAAGATAAGTATAGCAGGAATTCCAAAAAAAGCAAGGCATAATGCATTTTATTTTGCGAAAAACAAAAATTTTTGCAAAAAAGCGGGTATAAGGATAATAGAGGCAAAAGAACGGCGAAGCGCAGGAGGAACATCAGAATGCAAAGGAACGAACTGGCAACGAAAATCATAGAAGAATCAATGCGGATTACCGGGAAGGATAACTTTTCCGTCGACTATCTGTTTGCCGCTTTTTTAAACCCGGATTGGTATACGGCAACCTACACGGACGACGTCGACTCGGACGCGCGTCGGACGAAACTCATTTTAAGTGCGCACGTGGTTTTGGATAAGAATGGGGAGACGGAATTTTTGCGGATGCTGCCAATGCTCTCCGCAGAGGACGTTTGTTGTATGACGTTGCAGGACTGCCTGCGGAAAGCGGAAAGAGAAGCGCGCGAAGAAGGGGAAAAGGTAATCACCGCCGCCAAAATTCTGTGGGTGCTGCTCGACGCAGAGCCTGCTTCCGTTCGCATTTTCAGAAAAATGCAAAGTCGGAGACAGGAGCTGATTGCGAAAATTATAGAGGAAGAGTCTGACGACGGCTCCGCCGAACAGGAGGAAGTCCCCCCGAGCGAAGAATCGCTGAATGCAGAAGCGTTGAATCGGGAACTTGAGGAGGCAAACGCCCTGAACGAGGGGCTTGCCGCCGTGGAAGCCAAAATGCAGATGATAAAAAAGATGCTGCAATCCTGGGAAAACGACTCCGACGGGGGCAACTCCGACGGGGGCAACTCCGACGGGAACGACTCCGACGGGAGCTACTCCGACGGGGGCGCAAAAGTCGAAGCGCATGGCAAGACGGAAGAGAGTGAGGCCGCCCAAACGGACGAAGAAGACGAGGAAGCGGCAGAGAAAAGGACCGAAGAGCAAATTCGGACGTTGCTGCAATTTATGGACGGCGAAAAAGCCGACGAAAAGAACGCCGTCAACGATCGTGCGGATAACGAAGAATCCGCCGACGGGGAAGACGATGACGACGACGGAATGACCGAAGAAGAAATAGACGCCTTCATCCGGGAATATCTGACCGACCCGGAAGACAGAGAAGACGATAGGGAAAGCGACTTTCTCAAAAGATTAAAAGAAGACTTCGACGTTTTCGACGACGATTCCGACGACGAGGACGACGACGAGGACGAAGACGACGATTCCGACGAGGACGAGGAAGAGACCGAGGAAGAAGACGAGGACGACGGCGGTTACGTTGACCCGGACCTGCTTGACGAGGTTTTCGAGGACCTGATCGACAATTCCGACGAGGACGAGGAAGAGACCGAAGAAGACGACGAGGACGAAGAAGACGAGGACGACGACGATTCCGACGAGGACGAAGAGGAAGAAGAGCCGCCGCGGCCCGTCAGTCCTTTGGCGCAGCGTTTTGCGGAATTGGCGCGGAAACAGAAAGAGATACAAGCGAAAAAAGCGCAGGAAGCCGAGAACTTCGGGAACGATGAAAAAGCCGAGGACGAAGAAGCGCAACAACGGAAGAATCGTTCGGCGGAGCAGGTTGCAAACGCTCGGCGCAGAATAGACGAAAGGAGGGAAGCGTTGGATATGGCAAAGGAAAGAAAGAGCAAACTTTTGGCACAATTCAGTATTTTTGATTCCATGAAAGAGGAATTTGCAGGGCCGGCGTTGACCGACGACGAGCTTCTGACCGCCTCCGACTTCGTTCGGGATCTGAGCGAGGATATGGACGGGGGGTATCAGGACGAGCATCAGAAGAAGGGCCTGATGGTTTTACATAAGGCGATTACGGACGCCAAAAACATACGCAGTCATCTGAGCGCGCGCATCTTCGGGCAGGATCATGCCGTAGCCACGTTTACCGCCGGTATCTTCCGTATGCAACTCGATATCGCCATGGGGGAAAAGAAAAAAACGCCCAGAGCCGTATTCCTGTTCGTGGGTTCGCCCGGTACGGGTAAAACCTTCCTTGCGGAAGAGGCGGCGGAGGCGCTCAAGCTGCCGTATCGCCGCTTTGATATGAGCGAATACGCCGATAAGGAAGCGCATTTGCAGTTTGCCGGGTCGGACAAGGTGTATAAAAACGGGCAGGAAGGCTTGGTTACTTCCTTCGTTCGGGAAAACCCGAAGTGCGTGCTCCTCTTTGACGAAGTGGAAAAATGTCATATGGTCGTCACCCGTCTGTTCCTGCAGATTTTAGACGCAGGGCGACTGCGCGACTGCTACACCACGGAAGAGGTCTCCTTTGCGGACTGCATCATGATATTCACCACCAACGCAGGCAGAATGTTATACGATGACCCGGAGGTAACCGACCTTTCCACCGTCTCCAACAAGACGATTCTGCGCGCGCTGGAAACGGATATCAATCCCGTTACGAACGAACCGTTCTTCCCGCAGGCGATCTGTTCGAGGTTCTCTACGGGCAACGTCATTCTCTTTAACCGCCTCACGGCAAATCACCTCCTGCACATCACGGACGACACCCTGCAAAAGTACACGGAAACGTTCGGGGAAAATTTAAAGCTGCGCCTTTCCTTGGACGAAAACATTTCCAAGTGCATTCTCTATCGGGAAGGCGCCAATGCGGACGCCCGCACCGTGCGCGCCAAGGCGGAAAACTTCTGCTATACGGAAGTCTTCGAGCTGTTCCGCTTCCTGTTCTCCGAATCCTATCTTTACAAACCGGGGCGGCTGCGGGATATCCGCATCGGGGCGGAAATTCCGGAAGACGAGGAGATCTACCCGCTCTTCCACAGCCCCGACGAGTTCAAGGTGCTCATCTTTGCCACCGGGGAAACGGAGCGGATTTGCCGCAACAATATCACCAACCACGGTATGTTCTATGCCGACACCATGGAAGACGCCGTCCGCATTCTGGATAAGGAGGATATTTCCATCGTGCTGTGCGATATCCTCTGCAAGAGCGATTCGGAATCGCTCAACGTGCTGAACCTGGAAGACGTGCATTCCGTCGGGCAGGACTTCTTCCGCTACGTAGCCGAACGCCGTTCCATACCCGTCTACCTGTTGCAAACGCCCGAGCGCACGATCAGCAACGAGGAATTCTATTCCTTTGCGGCGCTGTCCGCACGGGGAATCCTCAGCTTACGGCAGGACGACCCCGGTTGCCTCAATGCGGAAGTCTTTGACTACTGCCACGCAAGCTATCAGCAAAAGATGCTGTTGCGCCTTGCGCGGATGAACAAAGTTTTAACGTTCAGTTCTTCCCAGTCCGTTTCTCCGGACGGCAAGCACGCCTTTATCCGACTCTTCGACTTCAAGCTTTCACTGGCGGTGGATGCGGAAGACGGCGACGACGTATTGAAGGACGTTTCCCGCCCGACTACCCGATTCGACGACGTAATCGGCGCACGGGACGCCAAAAAGGAACTCACGTATTTTGTAGACTTTTTAAAGGACCCCGTCAAATTTATGCGTCGGGGCGCAAGGCCGCCTAAGGGCATTCTTCTTTACGGACCGCCCGGCACGGGTAAAACCATGCTTGCCAAGGCGATGGCGGGCGAATCGAACGTAACGTTTATTTCCGCCGAAGGCAACCAGTTCATTCAGCAATGGGCGGGCAAGGGCGCGCAGAGCGTGCATCAGCTCTTCAGCAAGGCGAGGAAGTACGCGCCTTCCGTGCTGTTCATCGACGAAATCGACGCCGTGGCAATGGACCGCAAGGACGGTTCGCCCTCTTCCGATATCCTGACTTCCTTCCTCACGGAAATGGACGGCTTCAAGAGCAATCCGGACAGACCCGTGTTCGTGCTGGCGGCAACGAACTATTCCCCCGAGGCAAAGCCGGGCGAAAAGTCGCTGGACCCGGCGCTGCTCCGTCGGTTCGACCGCAGAATTTTAGTCGATCTGCCCGTCAAGGAAGAGCGCAGGCAGTACGTGGAACTGTTGCAGAAGAAGAACCGCAACGTGCGCCTTTCCGCCGAGGAAATCGACAGCATCGTACTGCGCTCCATCGGCATGAGTTTAGCGGAACT
Source organism: uncultured Clostridia bacterium (assembly GCA_945833955.1). Taxonomy (GTDB): domain Bacteria; phylum Bacillota; class Clostridia; order Christensenellales; family Borkfalkiaceae; genus CAMAGA01. The sequence goes on along the minus strand of CAMAGA010000065.1, from coordinate 792 downwards.
GGAATCCGTTATGGAACTGGCGCTCCGCAACGCCTTCCGCAAGGAAGACGGCATCGTGGACGACGAAGTGTTCGAGGAAGCGTTCGAGCTATTTAACAACGGGGACAAGAAGGATCGGGACGAAGCCACGCAACTTCGCACGGCGCGGCACGAGGCAGGCCACGCCCTGCTCAGCTGGGCAGGCGGCGAGCGGCCTTCCTACGTGACCATCGTTTCCCGCGGCAACTTCGGCGGCTATATGCAGTATGCGGACACGGAAAAGAAGACGAACTACACCAAGGCAGAGCTCTTATCCCGCATACGCTGTGCGCTGGGCGGCAGAGCGGCGGAAATGGTGTATTACGGCAAAAAGGGCGGCATTTCCACGGGTGCCGGCGCAGACCTTGCCAACGCAACGGAAGTCGCAACGCAAATGCTCTGCACCTTCGGCATGGACGAAAAGGCAGGCCTCGCTTCCGTAGACAGCCGTTCGCTGTTCCTTTCCCCGCACTATCAAAAGGTGCATACCCGAGTCAACCGCATTTTAAATCGGGAGCTGCGCAAGGCAAAGGCGATTATTTTCAAGAACCGCAAAAAGATGGATAAAATGGTAGAGGAGCTTTTGGCTAAAAACCGCTTGAAGGAAGACGAGATCGCCGCCATTTTAGACGACAACCCTTCTACCGAACGGTAAAGGAACAAGGAGTAAAAAGAGAGGAAATCCACAACTCCGGATGCTTAACTCCTGATTTCCGGCTCCCAACTAAACAGCGTTCAGTGCGCCGCCGAGGTTCGATTCAGAACCTCGGCGGC
>CAMAGA010000064.1 GCA_945833955.1 uncultured Clostridia bacterium | reverse complement strand
CGCTTACGAGCTGACCCGTAAATGGAATACGGTTGCGGTCGTTTCCGACGGGTCTGCCGTGTTGGGGCTTGGCAATATCGGGGGGCTGGCAGGTCTCCCCGTTATGGAAGGCAAGAGCATTCTCTTTAAGGAATTCGGCGGCATCGACTCCGTACCCATCGTGCTGGCAGGGCAGGATGCAGACGATATCGTCCTGACGGTCAAAATGATTTCCGCCACCTTCGGCGGCATCAATCTGGAAGATATTGCCGCACCGAAGTGCTTTGAAGTGGAGCGGAGATTAAAGGAAGTCTGCGATATTCCCGTATTCCACGACGACCAGCACGGCACGGCGATCGTAGTTTTGGCGGCAACGCTCAATGCGTTGAAGCTCGTCGGCAAAACGCTGGAAGAGGCAAAAATCGTCATCAGCGGCGCAGGCAGCGCAGGCACGGCAATCGCCAATCTGCTCATGCGCAGCGGCGCAACGGATATTACCATGAACGACCGATTCGGGTTGGTATGCGAAGGGGAAGACTGGTTGACGGAAGCGCAGGCGGAACTTGCCCGCATTACCAATCGCAGAAAGCTGCACGGAAAGCTTGCGGATGCGCTCGTTGGGGCAGACGTATTTATCGGCGTTTCCGCACCCCGTATCGTAACGAAGGAAATGGTGGGTACCATGGCGGAAAAGCCCATTCTGTTTGCCATGGCGAATCCCGAACCCGAAATCACGCGGGAGGACGCTTTGGCAGGCGGCGCCTATATCGTAGGCACGGGCAGAAGTGATTTCCCCAATCAGATCAATAACGTGCTGGCGTTCCCCGGCGTGTTCCGTGGCGCGCTGGACGTTCGGGCAACGGACATTACGGAAAACATGAAAGTTGCGGCGGCATATGCGTTGGCGGAACTCGTGGGCGACGATCTCACGGTGGATTACATTATCCCTGCCGCATTCGACAAGCGGGTTGCGCCTGCCGTGGCAAAGGCAGTAGCGGAACAGGCAAAGAAAGATAAAGTTGCGAGAATTTAGAATGGAAGAAGAGAAACAAAGCGTAAATGCAACCACGAAGGAAAAGAGATACAGGGTAGTTATCATTGTTCTTTCCGTATTGTTGGCGTTGAGCATAGCGCTTTCCGCCGTGCTCGCTACGGGGAAATCGGCACAGATGCGCTGGGTGGCGCAAGCCATAAAAGATCATTATTACGTGGATTATTCCACTGCCCGGATTTACGAAGCGATGACGTCCGGCAGATTATATTACAATACGAGCGGAACGGGACTACTGGATCGCTATTCTGCCTTTTACACGGCGGAAGAATATGCGCAAATCAAAAATCAGAACAACGGTTCGCAAATCGGTATCGGCATCGGCGTATCCAATAACTGTGTTTTAAGGGTGTGCGGCAATTCCCCGGCGGATAAAGCCGGCATTCAGATGGGTATGTACTTTGCCGGATTCGGGGATTCCGAATCGGAGATGATATATACGGATAACTATAGTGCGTTCACGGCATTTTTAAAGGAAAAAGAGGAAGATGAAACGTTCTGCCTCTATATGACGGAAGACGCGCAAGGGTCGAACGGCGAAATTTACGAAGTGGCAAAACGAAACTATACGCAAAGCTACGTTTCGTACGCTTCCGCTTCCACGGCGTATTCCTTCCGGTCCGCACCGGAAGAAGAATCGCTCTCTTTACAAGCGTTGGATCGGAGCATTCCCGCATTGCCGGAAGATACCGCTTATATCAAGCTCGATCAGTTTTACGGTGCGGCGGCTTCCCAGCTGGAAGAAACGTTGAAAATTTTCCGTGCGGAAGGGAAAACCAAGCTCATACTCGATCTTCGCAACAACGGCGGCGGATATATGAGCGTTATGCGCGGAATCGTATCGTTTTTTACCAAGGAAGCGGAAGGCAGTCGACCGCTTGCGGCTGTGGTAAAATATAAGGACGGAACGACGGAAAAGGAGTACGCTACGTCCAACAGCTTTTATCGGTATTTTGACGATAATACGCAGATATACGTTCTGGCAAATTATAATACGGCTTCCGCTTCCGAATGTCTGCTCGGAGCGATGCTGGATTACGGAGCGATCGATTACGAGGATATCTATCTGAGTGAAATCGGAGGAATTGCCCGTTCTTACGGAAAGGGCATTATGCAGAACACCTATACCAACTCGGCGTTGGGATGCGCCATAAAGCTCACGGTTGCCCGGATCTATTGGCCGCTCAGCGGAACGACGATCCACGATCGGGGCATTCTTCCCAAGGACGGCGCCAATACGGTGGTAACTTCCAATGCGGCAGTGTTCGGGGACCCCGAACTGCTCACGGTGGTGCAGGATATCCAAACAAAATAAAAGAAATACAGAGGTGGATTATGAACTATAAATCGTGGAAAGAAACAGAATGGATCATTGCCATTGTAACCGTTGTGTTGGGCGTATTGTTTATGGCTTTGAAGGGACAGGTGATCAGTATTGCGCTTACGGTTCTGGGCGCTATGTTGATTTTGCTTGCCGTGAAAGATTTTATACAGAAGTTCTGGATTGCAGGCGCCATCAAAGCCGGGATCGGTCTCATGATCATCGTAGCGGGTTGGCTGTTCGTTTCGATTGCGCTTTATGGTTTTGCGATACTGTTATGCGTATACGGTTGCGCCGATTTTTATCGGGAGCTGAAGGACCCCATCGTCGGGGAACCGTTCGGGCGGAAGCTCGTTCGGTTTATCAAGCCCGTACTCACTATTTTGGTGGGAGTCTGCTTTTTCTTTCACCAAGGCGCTACGGTGGACGTGGTATTCTTAATTGCAGGGATTGTCCTCGCCGTTGACGGCGTGCTGATGTTGGTAAGTTGCATTTTGCGGAGATAATTCGGATTTTCCGAAGGACGCAGGATTCCTTTTCTATTTGGATACTTTTTAAGCGTAAGTCCTTTTGGGGGACTTACGCTTTTAATTGCAATATTTTTTGGGGGGTTAAGCTATCTGAATGCGGATGATCGTTCTGTCGTCTGCTTTTTTGTCGGAATAGAATTTCCCTTGCAGGGCGATCAGCTCCGTTGCCGTTTTTCCCTGTATAAAGGAAACGGGGTAGTCTCGCATAAACTCGTACATTCCGTCGGAAAAGAGGAAGAATTCGTCCCCGTCCCGCACGTCTACCGAGGTAACGGAAAGGAGTGCGGCGGCATCCGGCTGTCCGTTGATTACGCCGTAGCCGTTCAGATTGGCGGGATTGTTGACGTATTCCCGATACAGCAATGCCCGTTCCTGTTCCAGATTCAGAACGTGAAAGGTATAATAGGTCTGTTGCGCAAGGAGCATCATTTTCTGCCCGTCCCGAATCAGCATGGCGGAACAGTCTCCCACGCCTGCAAAGTAAAATCTTTGATTGTACAGGAGCCCGATAGCGCATACGGCGCCGGGGATTTCAAAATACTTGTCCGCTTTCCTTCTGCTTTTGGCGGCAGAGTACTCGGCAAGGAATGCTTCGTCGCTTTCCATATACGTTCGGATTTTAGCGATGGCAAGGGAGAACGCATTGCGGATGGCAAACTCTGCATCGTTCGGGCGCTTCATGATTTCGGCGGAAAGCGTTTCCGCAATTTCCAAAACAAATCGGCTTGCAACCATGGCGGCAACGCTTCCCTCTCCTTCGTAACCCTCCGCACGGGTGATGCCGTCCGTTACGACGTAAATGCCCTCTTCATCGAATCTTCCAAAGGCGTCCTCGTTGGGGTGATAGGGGCGGTTTTGCCATTCGTTCTGCACGCAGTCGCCGTCCGAAGACACTTCCAGCACGAGTCGATCGTTTTCCGATCGCAACCGTTTTAGCAGTTTATCTATGTGCGTAACGGAGTTTTCCACTTTGGACTTGACGAACACGATGCTGTCGTCGTGGAAAACGGTATTGATGATACGTAGCTTCTCGGAAGAAAAGTGCGCTCCCTTTTGAATACAGCTGTCTAAAATGCGCGATATGAGGCGATTGCCCGTCAGATCCACGCCGATGGCCCGTTTCTGATGGCGGATGATTAAGGAAAGTTCCTTCAATACCTGGTCGCTGGCAAGATACTTTTCGTCTATATAGCAAAGTACGATATCCGCTTTTACGAGCAACTGTTCGTAAGCATAAATCCATGCGTCCGAATCCTTGTTTGCCATCGTGGACAATTTATCGTCGAACACAACGCTTACGCCTCGCTTCTGTAATTCCAGAATGTCGCAATAAACGGAGCGGTAGTCGGAGGAAGAATAGCTGATGAGTATATACGGCTCTCTTTGACTGCAGGAGACGTACTTTTCACATTCCGCCATGGAAAAGGAGTGCATGATTTTATTTTTGAGCATGAGGACGGAGCTCTTCCGCTGTTGAAAGTAAGCTTCGGCAGTTTCGCCAAAAAAGCGGTACTTTTCCTGAACGGCTTCCGATTCTTCCAGAGAGATCGCCTTTTTCAAGAGAAGTAAAATCTGTTGTTGCAGTGCAAACGTATCCTTTGCCATCAGGTTCTCGTAGGACAGGCTGACCGCATTCGAGCCGTTCAATGCCCGGGCAAATTGTTCGGCGGGATTTTCCAATTCGTTTTTGCCCATTTCTTTCAGTTGCGCCCGACAAGCTCTTGCAAAGAACAGAAGCTGCGCCATATAATAATAGTATTTTCCGTACTTGGGATTAAAGGCGATTGCTTCCGCTGTGAATTGCACGGCACGGAAGAGCTGCGATTCGGAAAGTTCTTCCGCCTGGAATCCGTTTAATCGTTCTTCCAGGTAAGGCGGCAATTCGCTCTTTACGGCAAAGTCTTTTTGCTGTGTATAGAGGGAGTGCAGTCTCGTCGTCACCGCTTCCACGTACCCGATGGAAAGGGCAACGTTGCCTGAAACCGCACGGCTGGCGGCAAGCGAACAGCGTTCTAACTGTCGGATATCCTTTTTGACGACGCAAAGACGGGCGGCGATATCCCACAGAATGGGATATCGGTCAAAAGTAAAGCGGACGGATTTGCTCTTTTCGCCGACGAAGCGGTTCAATACGGAAGTTAAAGCGGCTTCGTCTCTTCTACGATACAGACCGATGCATACGGTATAAAACACGGTAAAAGCCAGATGTTCCGCCAAAAAGCAATCGCCCATCTGCTCGTAGGTATATAAAACGAAGTAGAGAAGGCGAAAATCCGTCTCCGTCATTCGTTCGTAAACTATAGTGCATTGCAAAAGGTAGTCGTAACTGCAAAAAGCCACCTTATTTTCCGCATGGGGCGTAATTGCCTTGATTTTGGAAAGGAGTTCGGTATACTGTTTTTCCAGACTTTCATATTGAAAAGAAAAATCGCTCATCTTTAGTCTCTCTTGTTTTTTTTGGAATGGCGTTAAAATTTGTACTGCCTGCTGTTCTTTTTTATTATAACACATAAAAAACGCTTTTTCAAGCCCAAACAACAAAATACGTACTTAAATACTATTCGTTTGTATATGTTTCGGGCGGGTGGCTTGGGGAACGGCGTGCTTTGGAAAAATTTTTTTAAAAAAGGGGAAATTTTTGGTTTGACTTTTCGGGAAAAAAAGCATATAATACTATGCGTTACAATTGAAACGATTCTATAAGTGAGTAGCTTTTCAGCGTAAGTCCGACTTTATGACGGGCTTACGTTTTTTTGATTGCAGGAGGTTTTTATATGGAAAATCAGCAAACAAACAAGGTGGCAACGCAAAGCGTGCCTAAGCTATTATGGCGATTGGGCTTGCCCATGATTTTATCTATGGTTTTGCAGGCGGTATACAACATTGTGGATACGGCTTTCGTTATCAATATGGGGGAAGAGGGCGTAAACGGCAACCTTGCATTGGCGTATGCCTTCCCGATACAGTTATTGATGATTGCCGTCGGCGTGGGCACGGGTATCGGCATCAATGCGGCTCTATCCCGTTCCTTAGGGGAACGCAAGGCGGAAAAAGCAAGTAAGATCGTAGGGAACGGTATCTTTTTGGGCGTATGTATCTACGTGGCTTTTTTGCTCTTCGGCATATTCGGCGTCAGGGGCTTCATCGTATTGCAGGCAGGCGGCAACGCGCTCGCTGTGGAAATGGGCACGGAGTATCTGCAGATTTGCTGTTGCTGTTCGTTCGGTTGCATCGGATTTATGATTTATGAACGGTTTTTGCAGGCAACGGGCAAAACGCTATATTCCACCGTTGCGCAAATTGCCGGCGCACTGACGAATATCGTTCTCGATTACGTATTCATTTATCCCTGCGGCATGGGAATCGTCGGGGCGGCGTGGGCAACCGTCATCGGGCAAGTGCTGTCCCTGCTGGTGGCAATGGCGTTGCATTATTTTGCCAATAAAGAGGTGCAAAACACGTGGCAAGGCCTTGCGCCGAGTATTCGGATCGTGCGGGAAATTTACGCCGTCGGCTGGGCCGCCGCCATTATGCAGGGATTGCTTTCCGTTATGATGCTGTTGATGAATCTGGTTTTGGGAGGGGCGCAAACGGATGCGGCGCTCTTGCAAGGGAGTTTCGGCATATACTATAAAATCATGCAGTTTGCGCTCTTTGCCGTATTCGGTATTTCCAATACGATCATTACCGTATTATCCTTCAATTACGGGGTCGGGGATATGGCGCGCGCCAAAGCTTGCGTAAAGCACGGCTTAATCATGTCGGTCAGCGTAGCGTTGTTGATAACGGTTTTGTTTGAACTGTTCGCCGAACCGCTCGCCACGCTCTTTTCTTTGGCAAGCGGAGGCGTAAACGAAAATATCACGCAAGTCGTAGTGTACGCCATTCGGATAGGTGCAATCGGCTACGTTTTTATGGGGTACAGCGTAGGCGTGCAGGGGGTATTGCAGGCTTTGCGGTATTCCGTTGCGCCGCTCGTTATTTCTCTTTTGCGGTTGGTGGTATTCGTGCTTCCCGTGGCCTATCTGTTTACGCTTTCCCCCAATGCGCCCCTGCTCGTCTGGTGGAGCTTTCCCATATCCGAGCTGTTGACGGCAGTCGTTTCCTTTTTCCTGTTGAAGAACAATAAGAAATTAAGATAGCAAAAAAGCAGAATTACGAGGAAGGCAGGATATCGGATAACCGCCCATAAGTTTTTACTTATGGGCGGTTCTGTTCGGCTTAAAAAAACACCCCGATATAAACTATCGGGGTGTCGGTTGACCGTGATCGGGAATTAGTTGAGTTCAGCGAAGTACTTGATCGTTCTGACCATCTGAGAAGTGTAGGAGTTTTCGTTATCGTACCAGGAAACAACCTTTACAAGGGTTGTGCCGTCGCCGAGGTCCATGCACTTGGTCTGCGTAGCGTCGAACAAAGAGCCGTAGGTCATACCAACGATATCGGTAGAAACGATTTCGTCTTCGGTGTAACCGTAGGAAGCGGACTGAGCCTGCTTCATTGCTTCGTTAACCTGTGCTGCGGAAACGGAACCTTCGCATACAGCGATGAGCTGCGTCAAGGAACCGGTGGGTACGGGTACACGCTGAGCGCAACCGTCCAGCTTGCCGTTGAGTTCGGGAATAACGAGGCCGATTGCTTTTGCAGCGCCGGTGCTGTTGGGAACGATGTTTACGGCTGCTGCTCTTGCGCGGCGAAGGTCACCCTTTCTGTGCGGGCCGTCGAGAACCATCTGGTCGCCGGTGTATGCGTGAATGGTGGTCATATAACCCTTCTTGACTGCGCAAAGCTTGTTCAGGGTATCAGCCATGGGAGCGAGGCAGTTGGTGGTGCAGGATGCTGCGGAAATAACGGTATCATCTTTGGTCAAAGTCTTTTCGTTTACGCCGTATACAATGGTAGGAAGGTCGTTACCTGCGGGTGCGGAAATAACGACTTTTCTTGCGCCTGCAACAAGGTGTGCGGAAGCCTTTGCTTTGGAAGTATAGAACCCGGTGCATTCCAAAACTACGTCTACGCCCAGTTCGCCCCAAGGAAGGTTGGATGCGTCCTTTTCTTCGTAGATCTTGATGGTCTGACCGTCTACCGTAATGGTTCTTTCTTCTTCGTTGTAGCTTACCGTGTCAGCAAGAGCATATTTCTTCTGCGCGGAGTCATACTTAAGAAGATGTGCGAGCATTTTAGGGCTCGTAAGGTCGTTGATTGCTACGATTTCATAGCCTTCTGCACCAAACATCTGTCTGAAAGCAAGACGACCGATTCTACCAAAACCATTGATAGCAACTCTAACATTTGCCATAAAAAAAT
>CAMAGA010000063.1 GCA_945833955.1 uncultured Clostridia bacterium | reverse complement strand
AGTAAAATTACCATGAGTATGTATAAGAAAGTAGACACAACGATGGACTTCGTGGAACGGGAAAAGGAAATCATCGATTTCTGGAAGAAGAACGGCGTTTTTGAGGAGAGTATGCAGGAGCGGGAAGGCGGAAAAGAGTTTTCCTTTTACGACGGCCCCCCTACCGCAAACGGAAAGCCGCATATCGGGCATATCCTTACCCGAGTCATGAAGGACCTCATTCCCCGCTACCATACCATGAAGGGCGCACACGTTCTGCGCAAGGCAGGCTGGGATACGCACGGTTTGCCCGTAGAGCTGGAAGTGGAAAAAGTTTTGGGCATGGACGGCAAGCAGGATATCGAAAAGTACGGCATCGAACCGTTCATTCAAAAGTGTAAGGAATCCGTCTGGAAGTATACGGGGCTTTGGAGAGATATGTCCGACCGGGTCGGTTACTGGGTGGACATGGATAGACCTTACGTTACCTATCACGATAACTATATCGAGTCCGAATGGTGGGCTTTAAAGGAAATCCATAAGCGCGGACTCCTCTATAAAGGGCATAAAATCGTGCCCTATTGCCCTCGCTGCGGTACGGCGCTTTCCTCGCACGAAGTGGCGCAGGGGTATAAGACCGTCAAGGAAATGTCCGTCGTTGCCAAGTTCAAAGTGGTCGGAGAAGAAAACAAGTACGTTCTGGCCTGGACGACCACTCCCTGGACGTTGCCTTCCAACGTGGCGCTCTGTATGAATCCCGACGAAGATTACGTGGAAATTGCCGCAGAGGACGGAACGCACTATATTATGGCGGAAGCACTCGTTCCCTCTTTCTTTGAAAAGTTCGAAGTGGTGGAACGCAGAAAGGGTATCGGCTACGAAGGGCTTGCTTACGAACCGCTCTTCGAAGAAGGCAGAATCGAAACGGATAAATGCAAAAACGAATGGAAGAACCGCTATATGGTGGTCTGCGATCCGTACGTTACGCTGACGGACGGCACCGGCGTCGTGCATATTGCGCCTGCATTCGGTGCGGACGACTACAACGTGGGTAAACGCTATTCCCTGCCCGTATTGCAGATGGTCAACGAACGCGGTTGCTTCGACGCCCGTTGCCCCAAATTTGACGGTATGTTTGCCAAAAAAGCGGATAAATTCATCATCGAGGATTTAAAAACGAGGGGGCTCCTCTTCAAAACGATCCTGTTTGAACACGACTACCCGCACTGCTGGCGCTGCGATACGCCCCTTTTGTACTACGCCCGTTCCAGCTGGTTCATCAAGGTAACGGCGATCAAGGACGAGCTGCTTGCGGCAAACCGTTCCGTTCACTGGATGCCGGAAACGATCAAGGAAGGCAGAATGGGTAACTTCCTCGAAAACGTCATCGACTGGGGGCTTTCCCGCGATCGGTATTGGGGTACGCCGCTCCCTGTGTGGGTGTGCGAGGACTGCGGTCAGATCGAAGTCATCGGTTCCAAACAGGAACTCAAAGAACGTTGCGGTGTGGAGGGCGATATCGAACTGCACAGACCGTACCTGGATAACCTCACCTGCACCTGCCCGCATTGCGGCGGCAAAATGAAGCGTACACCGGAAGTCATCGACTGCTGGTTCGACTCCGGTTCCATGCCCTTTGCGCAGTACCATTACCCGTTTGAAAATCAGGACGTATTTGCAAAGACGTTCCCTGCCGATTTCATCTCCGAAGCCGTCGATCAGACGAGAGGCTGGTTCTATACCTTGCTCGTCGTTTCCACGTTGCTCTTCCATAAAGCGCCGTTCAAAAACTGCATCGTACTCGGGCACGTCAACGACGAAAACGGCATCAAGATGTCCAAGCACAAGGGCAACGTAGTAGACCCTTGGACGGTGCTGGATAAGCAGGGCGCAGACGCGGTACGTTGGTACTTCTATACCTCTTCCGCACCCTGGTTGCCGTCCCGCTTCTCCGCAAACACGGTAACCGAATCGCAGAAGAAGTATCTGGGCACGCTTTCCAATACCTACGCCTTCTTTACCCTGTACGCCGATATCGATAACTACAACCCGTCCGAATACAATCTGAAAGATTGCAAGCTGACGGTCATGGATCGTTGGATCCTTTCCAAACTCAATACGCTCATCGGGGAAGTGGATAACGGCCTCGCCAATTATGAAATTACGGAAACGGCTAAAAAGCTGCAGGATTTCGTAGACGACCTTTCCAACTGGTATATCCGCAGATCCCGCGAACGTTTCTGGGGCAGCGGCATCGACGAAGATAAGGCTGCCGCCTACACCACGCTCTATACGGTACTATTGACGATCGCCAAACTGACGGCTCCCTTCACGCCGTTCATTGCGGAATCCATTTATCAGAATCTCGTACCCGCATTCTTCCCCGAAGCGCCCAAGTCCGTGCACCTTTGCGCCTTCCCCGAAGCGGACGCTTCCATGATCGACGAAGCGGTGGAAAAGGGCATGGAAAGCGTTCTGGATACGGTCGTTTTAGGCAGAGCCGCCAGAAATGCAAGCAATATCAAGAACCGTCAGCCCATCGGCACGATGTATATCGTTACGGCAAAGGACCTCGGGCTTTCCGAAGAGCTCCTCTCTATTATTCGTGATGAGCTGAACGTCAAGAACCTCGTCTATGCGGACGACGCAAGCAAGTTCGTAACCTATAAAGTCAAGCCGAACTTCCTCGCTTTAAAGGACGAGTACGGCAAACAGATCATCGGTGCGGTGCGCTCCTACCTTGCCTCCGCCGACCCCGCCGCCATGGTGGATACGCTCAATACCAACGGCTCGTTCACTGCGGAACTGGCAGGCGTGCAGGTTACGTTTACCAAGGATAACCTGCTGATCGAAATGGACAGCAAGGGCGGTTACTCTTCCGCTTCCGATCGGGGGCTCACCGTTGCGCTGGATACGGAACTCACGCCCGAACTCATTGCGGAAGGGTATGAGCGGGAACTCATTTCCGCACTGCAGACCATGCGTAAGGAAGCAGGCTTCAACGTAACCGATCGTATCCGCGTATTCTACGCCACGGAAAGCGCAGAGCTTACCGCTATTTTAACGGCAGGCAAAGTTGCCGCCGCCGTACTTGCGGAAAGCGTGGCGGAGGGCGAAGCGGATGGTTACGCCAAGGAAATCGTAATTGACGGCAAAAAGGTTTCTTTGACCGTGCAGAAAGCAGAATAATTCCGTTTTATAGAAAAAACGGGGCGGAAAAAGGTGAAATTTTGTGAAAGTGGCTAAAACGCTTTGACAAATGCTCACCTTTTTTATATAATTTTTATACTATGAAGATTGCGAAAAATTGGAAGGATTATTCCATCATCGCCACGGGCGACGGCTATAAGTTGGAACGGTGGAAAAACGTATACCTGCTTCGCCCCGATCCGCAGGTGATCTGGAGCGCAAGCATAGATATGTGGCATTATCCCGCACTCAACGCCGTGTATAAGCGCAGCAGTAAGGGCGGCGGCGAATGGGAGTTTTTAAAACCTATGCCTGCCGAGTGGGAAATAGCCTACGGGGATTTACAGTTCAAAATCAAACCGATGGGTTTTAAGCATACGGGGCTGTTCCCCGAACAGGCGGTCAACTGGGACTATATGGCGTCGCTCATCCGCAATGCCGGAAGACCGATCAAGGTGCTGAACTTATTCGCCTATACGGGCGGAGCAACCGTTGCCTGCGCCAAAGCGGGGGCGGAAGTCACGCACGTGGACGCTGCCAAAGGTATGGTGGAAAGAGCCGGCGAAAATGCAAGGCTTTCCGGCATAGAAAGCGGCATCCGTTACATCGTGGACGATTGCGAAAAGTTCGTGCGGCGGGAAATACGCCGCGGGAACAGGTACGACGCGATTATCATGGACCCGCCTTCCTACGGCAGAGGGCCCAACGGCGAAATGTGGAAAATCGAAGAAAAGTTATATGCCTTTGTCCGTCTTTGCAAAGAGGTGCTGTCCGACAGACCTTTGTTCGTGCTGATCAACAGCTACACGACGGGATTGCAGCCTATGGTGCTTTCCAATATCCTTACGCTCTGTATGCGGGATTATAAAGGCACGGTGGACGCTTACGAAGTGGGCATACAAACGGAAGAAGGCATTCCTTTGCCTTGCGGTGCAGGAGGTATTTTCGTAAATGACGATTGAAGAACTGAATATTCTGTATGAGGACAATCATATTATAGTGGTTTTAAAGCCGCAGGGCATAGCGTGCTGTCCGGACGAAAGTAAGGACGATAACTTGTTCGACGTGATCAGCCGTTATATCAAGGAAAGGTACAATAAGCCCGGCAACGTATATTTGGGGCTCGTGCACAGGCTCGACCGGCCTACGGGCGGCGTAATGGTTTACGCCAAAACGAGCAAAGCGGCGTCCCGGCTTTCCCTGCAATTTGCGGAGCGTTCTGCGGAAAAGAAGTACCTGACGGTGCTTGTGGGGAGCATGCCCAAAGAGCGGGATCGGCTCGTCAATTATTTAAAGAAGAACCCGATCAACAATATGGTCTATATCACCACGGAAACGGCGGACGGGGCAAAGATGGCGTCTTTGGACTATAAGGTACTGGAAGATAAACGGCAGTTTACGCTGGCGGAAGTCAGTCTGCACACGGGCAGAAGCCATCAGATCCGCGTGCAGATGGCGGGTATTTCCCATCCCGTATTCGGGGATATGCGCTACGGCGGACCGAACGCAGTCAAAGGGAATCTGGCGCTCTGGGCGTACTCTTTGCGCTTCGAACACCCTGTTACCAAGGAAATCATGCGGTTCGTATCCTTGCCGCCGGAGGACGGCATCCCCTGGAAAGCTTTCGACCTATCCATCGTATTGCCGGAAGCATAAAGGCGAAAAAGTCCATAATTTTTCAAAAACTGCGTATAAAAAACCGAATCAGACCAAAATGTGATTGACAAAAGCTTTGATTCGGTGTAAAATAAAAAAATGTATAACGGGGATTTAAAACGGATTTTCATCTTTTCGCCGTTATCGGAATACAGTAATATATTTTTGCGGGAGCAATTAGAATGAAAAAGTATAAAATTACGTTCTTATCGTTAGTTTTTGCGCTGACGTTGGCGGTATCCTGCCTGTTCGGCACTACGCTCAATGCTTTTGCGGCAGTCAGCTCCACTTCTAACGTATTCACGGCAACCGCCGGCGCAACGCTTGCGGCAACCAAGGTAAACGATGCCGATTACCTTTCCTTCTCTTTTACGGATAAAGCTCGCATTTCTTACAGACAGGACCTCGCTTTGAATTGGGTAGCCGAGGAAGAAGGTCAACCGAAGGATCAATGCTTTTCTGTTTCCTTCCTGTTTGAAAATACGGACTTTGCAACTTTGAGCCTCACGTTTGAAAGCGCACAGTACAGCAAAACTGCGGACGGAACCACGAAAAACGAAATCGTTTTCGAAAAGTCGGAAGAAGCCGTTACCGTCAGCGTAAACGACGGCGCAAAAACGGCAGTTGCCGTAGATGCGACCGTAAAACTCGCGCTTGCCAAAATGGGCGGCGGCGTGTATGCCGTAGCCATGAACGGCGAAGAAATCGGGGAGTTCACCAATATCGGCGGAAATTATTTTGAATACAAGTCCTCTTCCTCTTCTACGCCCAGAACGCCGCTCGTATTCGCAGCGGAAGGCGTAACGGACGCTTTGAAGATGGCTATGCTCAATATGAACGGTCAGGAATTCCTGCTGGACGAGCAGGGCGAAGTGATCGATAACGCCGCACCCGTCGTCGTTCTCAAGGAAGAAGTCAAGCAGTTCATTCTCGGGTATGCGATTTCTTTGAACTATGAAGTGATCGACGTCGTACATTCCGCACCTAGCGCAACGCTCTATTATAAGCAGTACGGCGTGGAATATAAGAACGATCAGGACGAAGCGGAAGAATATCAGAAGTACTCCACTTCCCTCTACCTCTTTGAAAGCGGCAACGAAACCGGCGATTACGTTCGTATGTATTTCAGCGTAAAGGACGATCGGGCAACGGCGGAAGCCGACGCTACCTTGAACGTGCAGTTGGATTGGTATGCGGACGACGAAGATTTGACTTTGCTTACTTCCACCTTCAACGGCGTGGACAAGACGGAATATTACTTCACGCTGGATCGTAACGAAGTCGGTCCCGAATACGTTTGTATCGAAAACGACGCTGCCGCAGGGGTAAGCGTTCTGGACGAAAACAATGCGGAACTGTTGGCTTATCAGGCGGCAGTGGAAGCGGCGGCTCTCGATGAAGAAGGCAACAGCATCGAAGTAGGCGAAGGGCATTATTTCTATCTTCCCTCTTTGGAACAGCTCATCGTAGACGATAATACCGCTTATACCGGTCTCAAATTCAACATCTATTATAAGACGTCTTCCGGCACTTCCGTGGAATCCGTACTCTCCAAGAGCTACGATTCTTTGGAAATCGAAATTCCCAAGGCAGGTCTCTACGTATTCAAAGTCATTGCCACCGACAAAACGGGCAACGCAATGTACGCTTATTACAACGGCAGACTCGTCAAGGTTACGGGCAACAACGTATTCAATATCGACGCTATCCCTTCCTTCTCGTTCACCGTTTATAACCGCGGCGCATCCATCGAAGAAGTGGAAAACGTAAAAGACGGGTATGTCGGAATCAACTATGCGATCACCGACTTCACGGTCAAGGCGATTGCCGGCTATTCCTCCGCTTATACGCTCTACTACTTTGACAATGCAAGATACATGGCAGAAAACGGAGCGACTTCCTATCCTTCCGACCTCGTTTCCAACCCCACGGCTTACAGTCAGTATTTTGTAGAAATCGAAGAATACAACAGCAATCTGGAAGAGGATGAAGGCGACAACGCTTACAACTGGCAGGAATCTTCCCTCACCTTTACGCCCGTAGAAGAAGGTTACTATATTCTGAAGCTCTCCGTCCGCGACGCACAGCTTTGGGGCAACGAAGTGGTTGCGCATCAGGTAATCCGCGTCGGTTCTCAGGCGGATAAGGTTGCAGGCGAAAGCGACTGGATAAAGAACAACTGGGTATCCATTATGTTGCTTTGCTTTATCGTCGTCATGATCATCGCAATCATCTGCGTATGCGTATTCATGAAGCCCGGCGATGAAACCTTGCTCGAAAGCGTAGACGAAGAAATCGTTTCTTCCGGCAAGAAGAAAAAGTAAGCTTTTGCAATTTGCATAAAGAAAGATTATAGGATATGCACCTTGTTACAAGGTGCATATCTTTTTGGTTTCGTTTTTTCAAATATACGGTTTTTTCGTGTTTTTGAATTTGGCGAAACCGTCGGCAATGGCGAAACCGGCGGGAATGGAGTAGTCGTCGGGAATGACGAAACCGGCGGCAATGACGAAACCGGCGGCAATGGCGGAGTCGTCGGGAATGACGAAACCGGCGGCAATGGCGAAACCGGCGGCAATGGCGAAACCGTCGGTAATGGCGGAATCAGCGGAAATGGCATTGCAGAGTGGAATGAACGGTTATGGCATTATCGGCGGCAATGGCGGATCGGGCGGTGCGCTTCTTTATCCTTTTTTCGGTTTCGGTAAGCTTTTGCGCATATGCGGCGATTTTTCCTAAAAAGGATTGACAAGTCTTTCGTTTTTTTATATAATGGAAACAATAATTTTTATGGAGATCAGATTATGTTTCAGAATGTAACCGATTATAAAGTGATTCCCCCGTCCAAAAAACCGCTCTGTTTCCTGTTGGTCGGATTTATCGTTGCGGGTTTTTCGGCGTTGCTTGCCCTTTGTTGCGGCATTTCCGCCTTTGGGGAGGTTATGAAAGATTTTACCGTATTCTTTATCGTTGCCGCCGTGCTGGCGTTGCTCGTTGCGCTGTATGCGGTGGTCATGTACCGCAGGCAAAGAGTGGAGGACGCCAAGCCCGGGCAGATCCTCTATACGTTTCGGGAAGAAGGCTTTACCTACCTTTGCAGAGAAGAGGGCAAGCAGGATGACGTTACCGAATTTACTTACGAAGATTTGCTTTCCGTGAAAGAAAGCGAAAATCTGCTCTTTTTAAAAGTCCGCTATAACGGTTCCCCCTGTACGATCACGCTCGACATGAACGGCTTTTCGGGCGAAGAAGAGCGCGTTGCCTTTCGGGAGTTTATACGGGGAAAAACGGCGTAAATCCGCAAGCCGTCCGATGGGCAATACCGCTATTTTACGGATAGCGGACAGAAAACGATGAACGCTGTATAGCGTAGCGCAATTTCACGGGAAGTTGCGCTGTTTTTTTATAAAAGGCTTGACGGTACGGGCGGTTTATGATATAATGATGATATAATGAAAAATAG
>CAMAGA010000062.1 GCA_945833955.1 uncultured Clostridia bacterium | reverse complement strand
CTGTACAGCACAATGGTTATGGCAGGATTGAGTATGAAGAGAGTTTTTGGACAGGCAAGAGCGAGTTGTGCATCAACGGTACCAAGTTGACGAAACGGCAGAAAAAAGAGTTTGTTTTGAATAGAAAGGAAGGACCGTTGATCTGCCGTATAAAAGGTAATTTTTTAGTGGGAGCCAAGCTGCAAATCAATCAAGACGTGATGGAATTGACTCCGCCGATAAAATGGTATGAGATTGTTTGTTCGATATCGATTTTTATGCTGATTCTTGTATGGGGCAATGTACCTGCACTTTGCAAGATTGTTCCCGTGATAGGCGGCGCGATAGGCGGCGCAATCAGTGGAGTTGCAGCATACCTGAACTTGTATTTGATGAAAAATGCAAAAAACATATGGATTAAGCTGTTGATATGGCTTGGTATGCTTGCGGCAACCTTCCTCGTTTGTTTTTTAATCGCATTTTTAATCATTTAATTATTATTTATTGATTTGCTATTTCAAGTACGAAAAACCATTCGTTGCGGTGACGTTATCCTCAGTTCCGGCGGAAGCAATTCATGGAAAGGCAGTTGCTTTTGCTCGCACCGGTCGGTAGTACCGACTTCCCGATATCGGGTATCGGTATCAAAAATGCAAACCGCATCATACGACGGTTGGATTCGGTTTAAACACTACTATTCTTAATAGCTCGAACTTCTTTACCATAAAAAAGAGGTTCGGGCTATTTTGTTGTATGCTGACGTATCTTCCTTTTGACAGACTCGGGTAGGAATATTGGAATAATAATATGAGGGTGCCTATTGCTATTTTTTACCGTTTTTGTTATAATACAGGCAAGTTGTCGGTCGGGGAAAAACGGGCGGAGAGAAAAGGACGGCGCGGGGAGCGTTCTCCGTTGCGGATCGGATAAAAATAAGTCCCGTTCCAACCATTGAGACAGCAAAATTTTTTAAAACTTGCAGATAAAACTCTTAAAGTGCGGCAATTTTGGGTGATATATCTATTATAGGGGATAAAAACTTTCCCCGGATTTGCGGAACGGGATTGCGAAAACGAAAAAAGCGGAACGGAGATAAAAAAACATGAAACGTATTCATATTGCAGAGAAACGGAGGTATGACTTATGAAAGGCGTATGGAAGCATTTAAAAATGTTGCCGGTGATAGTGTATCCGTATTTATATATGGTAGCCGCGTGTATTGTTTTTATAGTCGCGCTGGTGGAAGACAACACGACGCAAAGCTATGAATACACGATGCTGAGTATAGTGATAGCGGTTTTTTCCGCCGTGTTCGTAACGTTGTTTTGCTTATTGCTTGCTATATTCAATTCGATCCGTTCCGGGAAAAATGCTTACGGTACGTACTATCCGACGAGAATGAATCTGATGATTAAGTGCATTCAGATACCTGCCTACGTTATCAATTTTGTGATCGGTATGCTCGGCATTGTGATGAGCCTATGGGGGATCGGCTTTATAGCGCTTGCGGTAATCGTAGACTTTCTGACGATTTCCATTTCGGGTACGAATAACGTGGGAACCTGCGTCAATCTGTATAAAACCAACGTTTTAACCAAAGGGAAGGCGGTTTTGTTTTCGGTATTGAGCTATGTTTACGTGGTAGACGTTTTTGTCGCAATTTATTTGTTTATACAGGCAAGGAAAAACAGAATCCGTGATTTTATAAAGAACAATATCCACAACGGGGATTGAGAAAGATATAAAATAAAATAGGGGAAAAGCCATGATTAAAATTTTTGTATCGAGTACTTTTATAGATATGCACTTTGAAAGGGATGCAATTCAGTTAAAAATTCTGCCCGAGTTGCAAAAAGAAGCGGAAGCGGCAGGCGAGCGTTTGGATTTTTGCGACCTGCGCTGGGGGATCAACACGCAGGATATAGCGGAACGGGAACAAATGAACAAGATTTTACAGGTATGCTTCCGTGAAATCAACAATTGCAGTAACTGTGAGTTCAATCCCTTTATGGTTGTAATTTTGGGGGAAAGATACGGTTCCGAGCCCGAACCCGATAAAATGGAAGAAGTGGTGCGGCGCATGAACGAGTGTCGGGGCGAAGAGGTATATAAACGTGCCGACGTAGAGGGGAAGAGCTATACGAATCTGGAAATTCTGTATGCTCCGCTCTTTGACGACGCTATGTTCAAGCGCACGTTCTTCTTTTTCCGCGCGCCGATAGAAAATGCCCCGGAAAGATACCGCGGCAATGCTTATGACAAAAAGAAACTGGACGCCTTGAAGGAGAAAATCCGGAGAAAGAACGAGGAACTGGGGCTGGATAATATCGTAGAATACGCCTTACGGTGGGAAGGCGACGGGGAGACGGGCAGCTTGGCAGGCATAGAAGCGTTTACTGCCGCACTGCAGGATAAGTTGTATCTCTTGTTGCGTTCGGATTTTGCAAAGCTCGGTATGCTCAGCGACGAGGAAAGAGCTGCCAGAAGGCATTGGCTTTTTGTGCGGCAAAAGGCAGAACTTTTCAGTGGAATGCAGGAATCGCTGGATATACTGCATAAAAAAGCAGAGGAAGGCGTGCGGGAATTATTTGTACACGGCCCTGCCGGCAGCGGAAAAAGCTGCCTCTTCAGTAAATTTGTATCGGATAAAAAGAAGCAGGGCTGGAACGTTTATCCGTATATATGCGGCGGCGTAAACGACAGAACGAAAAGATCGGATATCTATATAGAATGGATAGCTTATTTAGAATCGCTTTTACATTTGCAATCGGATAACATAGCTCAAAGCAAAAATACGAAAGACGAAAATGAAAAAAATCGTCGTACGTACAAATACCTTGCTTTCCTATTCAAAAAATACAATGAATCGGACGATCTTCCGCCGCTTTTGTTGGCAGTGGACGGTTCCGATAAAATTGATAAAGGGGGCGAACACGTTTATTCTGCGTCGGTTTGGGGATACAACGATTTCAGAAAGATCCAATTTATATATACCTATACGCAGGATAAGCCTATCCGTGTGGATACGGATATAGAATATCATTTATTTATCAATAATGACGGTAAAAATGCGGAGTCGATTTTAGAGGGGCATCTTTCGTACATCCATAAAGATTTGCCTGCGGAGATCAAACGGTACGTAATTGAAAAATGCAGGGATAAAAACCCGTATTATATGCAACTCCTGTTCAAGCGTTTGTCTTTACTCAACGCACGGGATTTTGCGGAAGGGACCGATAACGCCAATCAGTTAAAAATTTATAAGCGCACGGTGGACGCTATACCGGAAACGGTACCCGAATTTACTCTGCAACTGATCGAGTTGCTTGCGGACAGAATGGATCGGGACATGGTTCGGTCGGTCGTGCATTATCTGGCGGCTTCCGAGTGCGGTTTGCGCCGCAGCGACTTGCAGGGGATACTCATCGGTCATGGATACGCTTGGGATAACGCCGATTTTTCGCTGTTTATGAACTTCTTTACCGAGGTATTTGCGGAAGGAACAGACGGCGTTTGGGATTTTATTTACGCTGAAGTCAAAGAAAAGATCCAAAACGGCATCGATCTGCCCGTTCTCAGAAGGGATATTTTTCATTATTTGCAGCGTTTACCCAAGGACGATCCGTTTCGAGCTTCGCAAATTTTAGCTTATTGTTATCGGACGGATGAAAAAGCGTATTTCGTGAAAGTACTGCAGGAAGAATATCAATATAATGAAACGTTCGTAAAAAGTTTTAATGCAGGGGAATATGTGAAAACCGCCGAATGGTTTATATCGATTTTAAAAGAAGCGGATCTATACGGCGTGGACGAGCGAACCGTGTATTTCGTCAATTATCAGTTGCGGAAATATCCCATCCATAATGCGCATAGCCTGATGATGGAAATAGATAGAGCGATAGTAGAGTATTGTAGCAGTCATGTAAACGTAGCGCCGTCCCAAAAGGCGAGGGCATGGGTACATCTCCTTTTATATCGCCACGAACGAGGGGAAGACGTGATCCCGGAATACGAGCGCGCGTTGGTCGAATTCAAAAACGTAAATCGGTTGGATTTTGAAGGGATCGCGCTCGTGAATACGATATATCTCAATCTCATTTCCCGATTGACTATAGGGAGACAATATGAAAAGGCGGAGGCGTATCTTGCCGAATTATACGGTTTTTTGCAGGATAGCTTTGCAAACAATCGGATATGGCATGGCTGCGGCGACGGTGCGGCTTATATTTTCCATTTTTTGGATTCAAGAATAACATTGGACATAAAGAAAGAGGAAGCAGCGGGGGGATACGGATTATCCGATGAAACATATAAGAAAGATTTACGGTTTTTAAAGGAAGGCATGGAGCTTCTTTTGCAGACCGTACATCCGAGCTATCTGCAAGGTAAATCGGAATGCTTACATACGGCATTGGGTCGCTTGAGGAGCTTGTTTGACGCAGACTTTTCCACCGAAGCGGAAATGCAATACTATGCGGAAAAGTATCTGCCGTTTGTGCGTAGCGTAGCGGAGGAACTGGACGATATTACCATTTTCAGGTCCCTTGCCGATTGCTATTTCGCTTATGCGGCGGCGCTGGTCGGTTACGGCAAAAATGCCGAAGCGAACGGGTATGCGGAAAAAGGCTTGCAAATCAAAAGCAGGGTGGAAGCGAACGGTCTCCATCCGCAAATCGGTATGCAGGAGCTCGTGGAAGCGTATACAAAAGCGGCAAAAATGTTTTTTGCATCGGGCGATTATGCGTTGACGGTAGAAAAATGTTTGCAAGGGCTTGCCTTGCTGGAAAAATACGGCAAACTGTTTGCACAGGAACTCGGATACTTCGATATATCGCAGGCCTATACCGTGCTGTATGCGCTTTTATCCAAGGCATATGCGGGCAAAGGCGATGCGGCGCAAGCTTTGGAAACGGCGCAAAGGGAAAAAGAGCAGATCGTCCTATATTTTGCACGGGAACGGGGTTACGACGAAAAACCGGATATCGTATACAGGGCACTGAGCGAACTTTTGCAAAGACTGCCCGATTTATGGAAAAAGGCGGGAGAAAACGTAAAAATAGAGGAAAAGGCAAAGGATATTTTTGATTTCTGCCAGTCCCCGAACGTGAAAGAAGGCGTTTGTTGCAGGGCGGTTTTGTGTTTTCTGGATAAAGCGGCGGAAGCTTGCGGCGTGCGCAAAGACGCAGAGGCGGAAGTCAGGTTGCGGGAATATCACGTCGGAAAAATAAAAGAGTTGCTGAAAGAACGTAAAGACGATGCTTACGCACTTCGGAAAGATGCGTTCTTTGCGGCGCTTGCACTGGGAGAGGCGTACGCTAAAATACGTGACTATGAGAATGCCTACAAGACCATGATACCTTACTATCGGGAGATCAAAAAGACAATCCGATGGGGAGAATGGGATGAAAGATTTACGGCGATCAAGAGCATGGATATACTTGCAACGGCGGAGGAATGCCTTGGCAAAAGAAGCGCAAAAAAGCATCGCAGGCAGGAGTTTCAGCTATTGGAAAGCAAGGTCTATCATCGGAAACGGAGATCCTTGCTTTCGGATTCGTATGAATCGGCGTTGCGGGACGTGGAAGGGGTGCAGTCTGAAATCGAAATAGATATGCAAAGCGGTTTTCAGGATAACGAATATGCGCAAAAAGCCATTTACCGAAAGTATGCGGAAGGCTTCGTTCGGCTCGGGCGTTGTCATGAACTGAACGGGGAGGCGGATAAGGCGCTGGAATGCTTTGCCGCCGCCGTCGGGTATTGCGAGGAAGCGGAAAAAGCGCTCGGAGAGGAAGTGGATATCTGGCTGAGCGGTCTGTGCTATAATCTGCTCGGGCAATGCGCGGAGCGTGCCGGGCAGGAAAATGCTTTTACGTATTATGAAAAGGCGTTGGAGCGTTGGAACCGTCCGGATAATTCCTTGTTGTTTGTTCGGGATAACCTGCTCACGGTTTTATGTAGCCGCATCTCTTCCGCCTTTGCGCCGCAGTCGTATACGCAAGAAATACGAAAAGCGGAGCAGAAGACGGCAAAACGCTATGCGGAAGAACTGTTCCAAAAAACGGGTTGGAAACGGTATACCGTTTTATAAAGAGGAACGGCAGGATTGCCTTTGTAAAAAAGAATCGGTGCGGAAAGAATCAATTATATTTTATATAGTATATAGAAACAACGCGGCTGTTTTTGCAATGCACCTCCAAAAGTCATACGCTTTTGGAGGTGCGTTGTTTTAAAAGCAGGAAAGAAGGGTGAATTATATGCGGAGCTTTTTGGAGAACGAATGCCTTTAAAATGAAATTTACAATTTTAAAACACGATATAATTTTAAAATAACAACAAAAAGATTGTATATTACCATTGACAAGATTTTGTTTTTATGCTAAAATAAAAGGAAATTATGCTAAAATAAAAAGGAAATAAGGAAGCACGCAAGGAGAAAGTTCAGATATGGCACAAATGGACCCTATGGAACAGGAACGTATGCCGCAATTGGTACCATTGTATTGCACGAATTGCGGAAGTTCCGACTTAAAGCAGGAAGGAGAGTTGTACGTTTGCGCCTGCTGTAAAAAGAAGTTTGAACGCAGGATATCGGCAAACATACAAAAAGCGTTGGATGATGCGTTCGACAGACATACGCAAAAAAGCATTGCAAAAGCTCGGCAGAACTTGTGGGATGCTGTACGGAAAGAACATCCTGTAAAGAAAGATATAAACAATTTTTGCAAAGAGCTGCTATTGTTGGATCCGAATGATTTCCAGGCAAACTTTTATAAGAAAGTCTGCGATGGAAGAGTAAAAGAAGTGAATGATTTTCTTACGAATGCGGATGCTGAGAAAGCCAAAATTTATGCCGAGGATATGGTCGGATTTTTGATTCCCAGAATGAAGTCGGAGAGCTTGATTCCCATAAAGCAGTTTATTCAAGACTACCTCGATACAGAGGAAGATAATCAATATACAGCCGCGGTTGAGAAAGAAGCGGAAAAATTGGATGCCGGGGTCTATAATCTCAATATACCGCGGGACGTATTCGTGGCGTATTCCGGCAAAGATACGGCAAAAGTCAACGAAATCGTCACCTATTTAGAGAATGCGGGATTTGACTGTTTTGTCGCTTTGCGGAATCTTCGGCAGGGAATAGGCTCTCAGGAAAGCTATGAGGAGAGTATAAAGACTGCGATGCGTCATTGCAAATGCGTAGTATTTATCTCTTCGGAAAATTCCCGTAAGCAGGATTGCGAAGCGATTAAATGGGAATTGCCTTACATAGAGGAGTATTTACCGGGGATGGTCAGGATTGAATATCTCCTGGAAAAGTACAAAAAGACAACGCAGTCAGGAGCGAAGCTCTATCTGGAAAGCTTTTTCCGAGGGAGACAGCGTTGCGTCGATCGCAAGGATCTCGTGAGGTGGATCGCAAGCCATCGGGGAAAGGGTAATCCGATAGATCCTCCGCCCGAGCCGGATCCTCCGACTCCGGCTGATCCGACGACTACTACGACCACGACAACCACGACGACTGAGACAGGTCCGAAGGGCACAACGACCACGACAACCACAACGACTACTACGACCGATAGGGCAGGCAGTGCAAAAGAGCAAGCGTATTTGCCCGGACTGCCGACTCCGAACGAAAGAGAAAGTTACGCAAAAAGCTTAGTCGGTATCGGGGTTATCGGCATGATTATGGCGATTGCGGAAGTTCTGTTTATTTTGCTCATGCCTTTGGATTATGGCGGTTCGGCGTGGTTTCGGATTGCAATGATTGCGGTTGCGGCGCTTTCGTTGATCGGGCTGATCGCCCTGATCGGCGTATTCTCTTCCCATGAATCGTTTTCTGTAAGGAACGTCATACATATCGTTTTATACGTGTTATTTGCCGCAGGTGCTATAATTGCAGGTTGTCTGTTGCGGCAAATACACCGTTGGGCGGTCGTTTATGTGATCGCAGGGTTTGCGTTACTCGTTTTGCTGAGCATAATATCTTGCGCCACAAAACGGTTCAGCGATATAACTTTGGTAATACTGCTCTTTATGATCGGTCTGTTCTCCTGCGGTATAGCGGATTCTTTTGTAGGGCGCAACGAGGCGCAGAGCGTTGCTTCTGCGTACCATGCGGTGATCGACGAGTCTTACGAATCCACGACCGAACAGCCAATAAACGATACTATGCAATACGTTGTATTGCCCGTAGCGGCGGAAACGGGTACGGACGGAACTGCAATCGGAGCGGCAATCAAGCCGCTGTAAAATAACGCTTTCGGAGGGACTCCTGCAATGCCATAACTTCCGAATGGATTAAAAAGTAAATATATATTTATAATAGAA
>CAMAGA010000061.1 GCA_945833955.1 uncultured Clostridia bacterium | reverse complement strand
TAAGTATTTACAACCGAAGAGGAGAGGCGGGCAAGCCGGGCGGATATGTACTTCCTTTGCGCCGCAGTCGTATAAAAACTCGGTCGTTTCCCGAAGCTGGGTGCCCCGAACGATGGAGTCGTCTATCAGGAGCATCCGTTTGCCCTTGATGAGGTCCCGAACGGGCAGAAGCTTCATGTGGGCAATGAGGTTGCGCTTCGTTTGCATGGTGGGCATAAACGATCTCGGCCACGTCGGCGTATATTTGATGAACGGACGGGAGAAGGGCACGCCCGATTCGTTTGCATAGCCGACGGCGTGCGCCGTTCCGGAATCGGGAACGCCTGCAACGATATCCACTTCCACGTTGTCCCGACGGGCAAGGAGCTTTCCGCAGTTATAGCGCATTTCTTCCACGTTCACGCCCTCGTAGGTGGCGGCAGGGTAGCCGTAATAGATCCAAAGGAAGGTGCAAATCTTCATCTTATCGCCGGGGGCAACTAAGGTAATCAGCTTGTCGGCGTCGAAAACGACGATTTCCCCGGGGCCGAGTTCCCGATCGGGCGCATAGCCGAGGTTGAGGAAGGAGAAGCTTTCAAAAGCGGCGCAACGGGAGTCCTCTTTTTTTCCGAGGACGACGGGCGTTCTGCCCATTTTGTCTCTGGCGGCGTAGATGCCGTTCGGCGTAAGGAGCAACAGGGAAAGGGATCCGTCCACAACGTCCAGCGCGTAACGGATGCCGTCGATGAGATTTTCTTTCTGGTCGATGATTGCCGCAACGAGTTCGGTGGAGTTGATTTCGCCGTTGCTCATTTCAAAGAAGTGCACGTTATCCTTTAAAATGGTATGCACGATTTCTTCCGCATTGTTGATTTTGCTGACGGTGGAAATGGCAAAAGTACCGTGGTGGGAACGGACTAAAATGGGCTGGGCTTCGTAGTCGGAAATGCAGCCGATGCCGAGGTACCCGTCCAATTGGGGCAGGTCGTGGTCGAATTTGGTGCGGAAGGGGGTGTTTTCAATATTATGGATCGCTTTTCGGAATCCGTTTTCTCCATAGACAGCCATACCTGCCCGGCGCGTGCCGAGGTGGGAATGATAGTCGGTTCCGAAATATAAGTCGAAAATACAGTTCTGTTTAGATGCAACGCCGAAAAAGCCGCTCATAAATACCTCCAAAAATCAATGAATAGGATAATATAGAATACGCAATTACACTCATCTCTTTCCGCCCGATCGTGGTGTTTTGCACACGCTCCTACAATATAACATATTCCGAAGCTTTTCGTCAAATCTTCGAGGGCGGCAATCGAAAATTTTCTTGAAAAAAGCGTTTACGGGCGAGGGGGGATATTTATAAAAAAGGGGATAACTATCAAAAATAAGAGGGGGATCTCCATAAAAATAATGCAATTATTTTTTCGGGATCTATTCCGTTTTGTAAAAAAAGATGCTATAATAAGGATAAGCGATACGCAGGCAAGGCGCAAAAGGGCGTTGCCGAAACAAGAGCGTAGGAGCGCAAGGAAGGGTAAGGAGGATTATGACGGTTCAGGAAGAAAACGAATATAAATATTTAGCATTGTTATCGGAGCAGTTTCCTTCGATCAACGCAGCTGCGGCGGAAATCATCAATCTTGCCAGTATGCTCAATTTGCCCAAGGGCACGGAGCACTTTATTTCGGATATTCACGGGGAATATCCTTCCTTTCAGCACGTATTAAAGAACGGGTCGGGTTCCGTATTGCGGAAAATCGGGGAAGAATTCGGCTCTTCGCTTACGCAAAAGGAAAAGCGTGCGTTGGCGACGTTAGTGTACTATCCGGAAGAAAAGCTGGAACTGACCGAGCATTCCGTGGATAACTTTGACGAATGGTGCAAAAAGCGCATTACGCAACTCATTCGCATTACCCGCCGCATGGCGTCCAAATATACCAAAGCGAAAATTCGGGGCGCACTGCATTCCGAGTTTGAATATATACTGGAAGAAATGCTCTCCATTCACGACGATATCCCCGACAAGGAACGCTACTATAACGACATCGTGGAAGCCATCATCGATACGGGCAGGGCAAAGGCGTTTATCGTCATTATCAGTCGGCTCATTCAACATCTTGCAATAGACCGACTGCACGTAATCGGCGACATTTACGATCGGGGCAGCAGTGCGGTGCAGGTCATGGACAGGCTTTCGGTTTACCATTCCGTGGACGTAGAATGGGGTAATCACGATATCGAATGGATGGGGGCGGCTTGCGGAAGTGACGTATGCATAGCGAGCGTCATTCGCATTTGCGCACGATACAATAACCTTTCCACGCTGGAGGACGGCTACGGCATCAATCTGGTACCGCTCGTACAACTGGCGACCGAACTGTACGGAGACGACCCGTGCAAAAACTTCCGTTGCGAGGCGGATGACCTGGACGAGAACAGCACGGAATACCGCACCAACTGCAAGGTACACAAGGCGATTTCCGTGATTCAGATGAAGCTCGAAGGGCAGCTTTCCCAGAGGCGACCGGAATTCAATATGGCGCACCGCGTATTTTTAGATAAAATAGACTACGAAAAGGGTACGGTGGTCGTAGAGGGAAAACAATATCCGCTCACGGATACTTCCTTCCCCTCCGTCAACCCGGTTGTGCCCTTTGCGCTCAACGCAGGGGAAAAGCGTGTTTGCGAAAAGCTCCGTCGGGCGTTCATGCAGTCCGAAAAGTTGCAAAGGCATATTTCCTTCCTCTTTTCCAGAGGCAGTATGTATCGGGTATACAACGGCAACCTGCTCTATCACGGGTGCGTGCCCATGGACAAGGACGGGAATTTCATTTCCGTTCCGTTCGCAGGCGGGGAATTTTCGGGTAAGGCGTTATACGACGAATTGGAAAAATGGGTGCGCCGTGCCAGATTTTCCACGGACGAAGCGGAACGTTCCTACGGGCTGGACGCCATGTGGTTTATATGGAGCAACGGAAACTCGCCGCTGTACGGCAAGGACAAGATGACTACCTTCGAGCGGTATTTTCTGGCGGATAAATCGGCGTACGTGGAGGAAAAAAACGCCTATTATTCGCTCACGGACCGCCCCGACGTCATGAAAAAGATATTTGACGAGTTCGGCATCGATTTCGAGACGGGACATATCGTCAACGGACACGTTCCCGTCAAATTGAAGGAGGGGGAATCCCCCATCCATTGCGACGGGAAGCTGCTCATCATCGACGGCGGTTTTTCCAAGGCGTATCAACCGGTAACGGGCATTGCGGGCTATACGCTCGTTTCCAATTCAAGGGGGATGCAGCTGATTGCCCTGGAGCCGTTCGTTTCCGTGGAAGACGCCGTGCGGAACGAATACGACATTCATTCCTCCACCACGCTTTTGGATTTTGAATCCGAGCGCCGCACCGTTGCGGAGACGGATAAGGGAAAGGAAATGAAGCATAAAATAGAGGATCTGAAAAAGCTGATCGCGGCGTATAAGAGCGGCAGCATCCGAGAAAAACAGGAGTAAAATCAAATGAGACTTTTAGCATACACCAGAAAAGGAAAAAGGCAGTTTGCCGCCGTGCAGAACGCCATGCACCTTGCTTTGGAACAGGACGGCGCGTTCGTTCCCCTCAAAAACAATACCGGGATACTCTATCCCGAAGCAAGCTTTAAAAAAGATGCGGGCAAGGGAAAGACCAAAACTTTGCTGCGCCCGTGGCTGTATCGGCGTGCGGACGGCACGTTCGGCATAGCGTGCATTCTGACGGGGGAAAACGAACGGGACGAAGAATCTTTGGGCTCGATTGCCTTTTATAGTTCTCCCGACCTCGTTTCGTATGCGTTTAAGGGGTTGCTGTTTGTGGGCGGCAGCCCTACCTGCGCGCATTGCCGATATGATGAAACAACCAAGCAATACAGATTGGAATGGCTTTCCAAAGGGAAATATTATTGCATGGAAACGCCCGAAGAATGCACGCCGACG
This sequence comes from uncultured Clostridia bacterium, assembly GCA_945833955.1. Taxonomy (GTDB): domain Bacteria; phylum Bacillota; class Clostridia; order Christensenellales; family Borkfalkiaceae; genus CAMAGA01. Next base: position 4,580 of record CAMAGA010000061.1, on the reverse strand, counting down.
GAGATAAGGCGCATTGCCGCCTTTTCCGAAACGCCGCCGAGGGCGGAATGCAAGGACGCAATCGTCGGTAGCGCAATAGATATAACCGAAGCGGAAGCCGAAGTTTTAAAGACGCATTTTGCACGTATCCGCCACGTTGCCAATGCGCCGATGGAGATTTCCGTAAAAGCGGGCGAAGCGTACGAACTGCCCAAAGCGACTTTATATTACAGCGACGGCTCTGCGCATGAAAAGCCCGTCGTTTGGGATGCTTTGCCCGAAACAAAGAAAAAGGGCGTGTACTATGCGGAAGGCACGATCCGTCAGCCGCATTATCCGTTCCCCTTTTTCGCCGAACACGTCTCCGACCCGTGCCTCCGTTATTACCGTAACCGCTATTATTTCTGCTGTACGGGGATGCGCAACGTTCGCTTTAAGGTGGCGGAGCGCATAGAAGATTTGCCGCAGGCGGAAGATAAAATCGTCTGGAAGCTTCCCGAAAGCGACAAAACGCACTATAATATCTGGGCGCAGGAATTACATATCATCCGGGGCGTGCCCTACGTGTTTACCACGGTCGGACATAAGCAATGGTATACCGTCCGCTCGCATATTCTGCGTTGCAAGGGGGATATTGAAAATCCCGACGACTGGGAAGAGCCTCGCCTCGTGGTGCGTAAGGACGGCACGGAGCTCAACCCGGACGGCATTTCTCTGGATATGACGTACTTTGAGGCGGCAGGCAAGCACTACGTCATGTGGTCGGATCGCGTCATCCGCCGCAAGGGCGGAAGGATCTGCCCCGATTCGGCAAATCTGCTCCTTGCGGAAATCGACCCCGGCGCACCGTGGCAGCTTACGAGCGACCCCGTTTGCATCTATAAGCCGCTGTACGGTTGGGATCGGTTGGATACGGAAGTAGCGGAAGGCCCGTTCCTGCTGCGGCGGGGAAAGCGCCTCTATATTACCTATTCGGGTTCGAGTACGGCAAAAGCCGACCTGTACTGTCTGGGGCTTCTGTGGGCGGAAGAAGGGGATAACCTTTTAGACCCTTCCGTCTGGAAGACGTTGCCGTACCCCGTACTCAATAAGGAGAGCGTTGCGGGGCAGTTCGGGCCGGGGCACAATACGTTTATCAAGGATACGGAAACGGGGGACGATATACTCGTATTCCACGCCGTGCCGCACGATAAGCGGGGTAAATCCCTCGGCAGAAAGATGGCGCTTCGGCGCGTGCATTGGGGCAAAAACGGATTCCCCTATTTTGAGATGACGGAAGAAGAGGACGTTGCACCCGATTTAAGGCGGGTAAAGTGTAAAATTATCGTAGAATAAAATCAAAAATATCCGCTGTCTTGTACGGACAGCGGATATTTTTTGGTTAAAGTTCGAAAAAATTTTCTATTATCTTGACAAGTTGCATAAAATCGTGGTATATTATGATTGAAAAGAATGTCGGAATCCGTCGAACGGGGGACGTTTTTTGAAAGTCAGGCATACACTGTATGCAAGGAAGTGTGTATATGGATGATTTATTGATGGAACCGCTGGATGCGTACAATAACGTGTATAAAACAGCTTTTGCGGAGAACGCAAAGGAAATGATAGACGAATTGATCCGCAATTCCGGAATGGACGTAGAAGGAAACAAGAAAGCCGCAAAGGAATACAGGCACGTTTCCGACCGGCTGAACAAACAGAATAAAAAAATATCCAAATTGAAGGGTATTCGGGGGTTATTCATTTTCCTCATCGTGGCTGCCGCCATCGATCTCGTCGTTTCCATCGTCTATCAGGTCAATAGCGGCGTGTCGGCATCCGCAGGTATGATCGTCAACTGGATTCTTGCGCCGCTGATTATAGTCGGCTCGGTTCTGGCAATCGCTCTATGGTTGCAAAAGAAAATAAAACACGCCTCGGAAATTGCGGATAAATTGCAGGCAAAGGCGGACGAAAAATTAGCGCTTGCAAAGAGCCTGCTTGCGCCCTTGTTGCCGCTGTTCGATTGGGGTATGACGGCAAAGCTCATCACCAAAACGGTGCCCGAATGGATCATGGATAAAAACTACGATATGCGTCGTTTTGCCTATATGCGGGATAAGTTCGGGTTTACGAGCAATCTTTCGGAGGACGAATCCACGGTATTTTTGCAGTCCGGTGAGGTATTGGGCAATCCGTTCCTGTTGGAGCGCAGGCTGGTTATGAAAATGGGCTCGGAAACGTATAGCGGTTCCATTACCATCCATTGGACCACGACGCATACCGACTCCGAAGGGCACGTACATACGGACCATCACTCGCAGGTGCTCACTGCAACGGTTACCAAGCCCAAGCCTTTTTACTATACCAATACGGGGTTCCGATATGCCAACGAAGCGGCGCCCGATTTAAGCTTCTCCCATAAACCTTCCCATGCGGAAAGGTACAGCGGCAAAAAGCTGGAAAGAAAGGTCAATTCCAATCTGAAAAAATTGCGAAAAAAGGCAAGCAAGAGCATAGAAAGCGGCGGAAACTTTACCGAGCTTGGCGACGAAAAGTTCGACGCTCTGTTCAGCGCAACGGACAGAGACCACGAAGTGCAGTTCCGTCTCCTCTTTACCCCGCTTGCCCGCAGGAATATGTTGCGGCTCATGTGCGACGCCGAAAATTACGGGGACGACTTTACTTTTTATAAGCGCCGTTGCATCAATACGGTTTACCCCGAGCATATGCAGGATTTTGACTATACCTCTTCCCCGGATCGCTATCGGGATTATTACGACGTGGATATGTTGCGGGAAGCCTTTCTTGCGTATAACAACGAATACTTCCGTTCCGTTTACTTCGGGTTTGCGCCGCTGTTCGCAATTCCCTTGTACCGTTCCATGAAACCGCACGAGTATATCTACGGGGAAGAACGGGGCAATTACACCGAATACGAAGGCGAAGTACTGGCAAACGCTTTGGGCGAAAAATGCTTCCGCCCGTCGGACGCAATCACGCATTCCATACTTAAAGTCAGTTTGCATTCCAAGGAAGACAAAACGGACCATTACAGCGTAACGGCGTATGCGTATCGGGGAGAAGCGAGAGTGGACTTCGTATCCGTATGGGGCGGGGACGGCCGTATGCACAGCGTTCCCGTACATTGGACGGAATATATCCCGGTTGCAAGGACTACGGGTATGGCAATGCAGGCGATGGACGTAACGGAAGAAGCGTATCGCAAAAATGACGCCGAAGGGGAAATTGCCAAGGCGGCAAACCGCTCCTTCCCGGAAGGAACTTATACTTTCCAACGCGGTTTATTCGCATTTCTGGAAAATTTAAAGTAAGTAAAATCATGTGAGCTTTCACATATTTTAAAGCAAAATACATAAAAAAGGAGTTTTATTATGGCAAACGAATTAGACGAATTGAACCCCGTAGAAATGAGCGAAGGTCTGGACGCAAAGGTCATCGCCAAGCAGATTCCCGTAAAAACGGGCGTCGGATCCATCATTTTTGAAGTGCTGCTCTGGCTTCTGGGCATCATCCCCGGCGTTATTTTCCTGTTCATGAAGATAAAGGCAGGCAATTACCTGAGCCAGTTACAGCAGAAGATTCAGCACGACGCATCGCAGATCGATAACTATCTGGAACAGAGAGTTATGATCCTTTCCAACTGCGCTAAGCTTTTGGATAAGGCAATCGACCTCGATAAATCCACCTTTGAAAGCATTGTGGCATATCGCAGCGGCAGAGGCGTTACGGACGAAGAAAGAAATGCTTTCGCTTCCAAACTGGATTCCGTTTCCACGAGCGTAAACGTTGCTTTTGAAAACTATCCCGACCTGAAGGCGCACAGGGAAATTGCCGACGCTATGCAGCAGAACAACTACCTGCAGAGAGAAATTACGGCGGCAAGAGAAGTGTATAACGATACCATCAATACGTGGAACCGTGAAATTTACGCATGGCCGACCAAGATGATCGTAGCGTCCAAGCGCGGTTATACTACGAGAATCCCCTTCATCGCTTCGCAGGAAGTCAAGGCGCAGGCTCGCGGCGTATTCTTTTAAGGAGTAACGTATTCGCCAAGGATTCCCGAAACGGAAGAGGAAAGGATTCCTTTTACCTTTAAAAAACCATCAAAATACCGTCGGAAGGACTTTTGCCGTTCCGACGGTGATTTTTTATACGTTTGCAGGAAGAAGCGGCGGAAGGCTTCTTTGCGGAAAAGCGAAATATTCCGAAGAAAGCGCAAAGGGCGTTGGATAAGAAGGCACTAAAAACGGCGGAAACTATAAAGTTTCCGCCGTTTTGTTATCCGAGGGGGATCGGAAGAATCAGCCGCAGCCGCAACCGCAGTCGGGACGATCGCCGCAGCGGAACAGATTGCAGAACGCGCCGTTTTTAATCAGGCAGAATAAAACGGCAAGCAGGATAGGAAGGGTGCAGTTGCCAAGCGTATGGTCTGCACCGCCCAATACCAAAAAGAGGAGCAAGAGCCACAAAAGTCCGTTACCGGAGCATAAGTTATTTAAACAATCCATAATCGTTCTCCGTTTTTTTTTACGACAAAAAGATATGTAAGATTTTTGTTTTTTCTGTCGTAAGATGTTTATATTCAATTCTATTCG
>CAMAGA010000060.1 GCA_945833955.1 uncultured Clostridia bacterium | reverse complement strand
GTAATTTTTTTTACCTATTTGCGGTTAAATTAATATTGTAAATAATCATTTTTGCCTCTATGGCGATAGGGATATTTACCGCACGATTATTGCAACAAAAAAATTTTATATATAAGGAATCCTATGAAAAACAAGAAAGTTTATCTGACGTTACAAAACGGCAAGCAGTTTGTAGGCGAGTCATTCGGAGCGGAAGGCGAAGTGATCGGCGAACTTGTATTTACGACGGGTATGACCGGATACATCGAAACGTTGACCGATCCGAGCTATTACGGGCAAATCGTTACGCAGACTTTTCCTTTGATCGGGAATTACGGAATTATTCCTCCGGATTTTGAGAGCGAAAAGCCGCACGTTTCTGCATATATCGTTCGGGAATGGTGTGAGGATCCTTCTAACTTTCGGAATGAAAAGATATTGGACGCTTATCTGAAGGAAAACGGAATCGTCGGGGTTTGCGGCGTAGATACGCGTGAATTGACGAAGATCGTGCGGGAAGCAGGCGTTATGAACGCTGCGATTACGAAAAAGAAGCTTTCTTCCTTAGAGGAATTGGAAAGTTATCGGGTTCGGAATGCAGTGGAAAGCGTTACTTGTAAAGAGATGACCGCATACGGCGATCCTGACGGCAGAAGAGTCGTTCTTTGGGATTTCGGATGTAAAAATAATATTATTCGGGAGCTCGTTCTTCGCGGTTGCTACGTTATGCGCGTTCCTTCTTTTTATACGGCAGAGCAGATTCTGGCTTTGAATCCGGAAGGACTGATGCTCACGAACGGCCCCGGTGACCCTGCGGAAAACGTAGGGATTATTGAAAATATCCAAAAGCTTGCGGGGAAGCTTCCCATTTTCGGTATTTGCCTCGGACATCAGCTCTTTGCCTTGGCAATGGGCGCAAAGACGGCAAAGATGAAATACGGGCACAGAGGTTCCAATCAGCCCGTCAAGGATCTGGTTACGGGTAAAGTATATATTTCTTCTCAGAATCACGGGTATGCCGTTCTTTCCGAAAGTCTGGAAGGCATCGGCAAAGTCCGGTTCGTCAATGCAAACGATAATACCTGCGAAGGCGTGGATTACGACGCAATCAACGCTTATACGGTGCAGTTCCATCCGGAAGCTTGCGGCGGTCCGCAGGACGCAAACTTCTTATTCGATCGCTTCATTTCCAATATGAACCACGCAAAAAAGAACAGGGAGGAATAAACAATGCCTAAGAGAGAAGATATAAAGAAAGTCCTCGTAATCGGGTCGGGCCCGATCGTGATCGGTCAGGCGGCGGAGTTTGACTATGCCGGCGCACAGGCTTGCCGAGTATTGAAAGACGCAGGCGTCAACGTGGTGCTGTGTAATTCCAACCCTGCAACGATCATGACGGATAAAGCGCTTGCGGATGAGATCTATCTGGAACCGCTTACCGTGGACTCCTTAAAGCGAATCATCATCAAGGAACGCCCGGATAGCTTGCTGGCGTCTTTGGGCGGACAGACGGGGCTTACGCTCGGTTGTAAGCTTGCCAAAGAAGGATTCCTCGACCAATGGGGCGTAAAACTGATCGGCGTTAAGCTCGATTCCATCGACCGGGCGGAAGATCGGGAACTCTTCAAAGAGACGATGCACAAGATCAATCAGCCCGTCGTGCCTTCCGATATTGCGTATACGGTGGAAGAATGCGTGGAGATTGCCAATCGTATAGGCGGGTATCCCGTAATCATTCGTCCGGCTTATACCCTTGGCGGAGCCGGCGGCGGCGTTGCGTATTCCGAAGAGGAATTGCGCCTGATTGCGCATAACGGTCTGATGCTTTCCCCGATTACGCAGGTACTCATTGAAAAGTATATCGCCGGTTGGAAAGAGATCGAGTTTGAAGTGCTGCGGGACGGCAAAGGCAACGTGCTTACGGTCTGCTCCATGGAAAACTTTGACCCCGTGGGCGTGCATACGGGCGATTCCATCGTCATTGCGCCTGCCGTTACCCTTTCCGATAAAGAATATCAGATGCTTCGTACCGCATCTTTAAAAATCATTACCGAACTCGGCATCGAAGGCGGCTGTAACTGTCAGTTTGCTTTGAATCCGAATACTTTCGAATATTCCGTAATCGAAGTTAATCCGAGAGTTTCCCGTTCTTCCGCTTTGGCTTCCAAAGCTACGGGCTACCCCATTGCAAAAGTGGCGACCAAAATTGCGCTCGGTTATACGCTGGACGAGATCAAGAACGACGTTACCGGCATGACCTATGCTTGCTTTGAACCGACGCTCGACTACGTTGTCGTAAAATTGCCGAAATGGCCTTTCGATAAATTCCTGTACGCAGGCAGAAGCTTGGGTACGCGCATGAAGGCAACCGGCGAAGTCATGGCAATCGGCACTTCCTTTGAAATGGCGATCATGAAGGCGGTCAGAGGTGCGGAAATCGGTCTTTCTTCCCTCTATTGCCGTAAATTCAAAAATCCCGATATAGACATTCGCGCGGAACTTGCTAAAGTGACGGACGAAAGACTGTTCGTTGTGTACGAAGCACTCTGCCGCGGCATTACCGTAGAAGAAATTCATGAAATTACCACCATTGACAAGTGGTTCCTTTGCAAGTTGCGCAACCTGGTACGCTACGAAGAATCCATTCGAGGCTTGCCTTTGACGAAAGAACAGTACGAGCAGGGCAAAAAATTCGGCTATCCCGATAAGGTTTTGAGGGCGATTTCCGGTTTCGATTTGCCTACGCACAGACGCGCAGTGTTCAAGATGGTAGATACCTGCGGTGCGGAGTTCGTGGCAAAGACGCCGTACTTCTATTCCACGTACGATGAAATCGGGCATGACGAAGCTTTGCCGTTCGTAAAACAGAGCAAGAAGAAGCGTATCATCGTTATCGGTTCAGGGCCCATCCGTATCGGGCAGGGCATCGAATTCGACTATTCCTCCGTACATTGCGTGTGGACGTTGAAGGAGCTCGGATACGAAGTCATCATCATCAACAATAACCCGGAAACGGTTTCTACCGACTTCGACACGGCAGATAGATTGTACTTTGAACCGCTGACGCCCGAAGACGTGCAGAACGTAATCGACGTAGAAAAGCCCTACGGCGTGGTCATCACTTTCGGCGGGCAAACGGCAATCAAGCTCTGCTCGTATCTGGAAAAAGCCGGCGTTCGTATTTTAGGTACGCCTGCCGACAGCATCGATATGGCGGAAGACAGGGAAAGATTCGACGCCCTTTTGGAACAGTTCGGTATTTTCCGCCCGAAGGGTGTAACCGTCATGACCAAGGAAGAAGCCTTCCGTGCGGCGAATACCCTCGGATATCCGGTTCTGCTTCGCCCGTCCTACGTAATCGGCGGGCAGAATATGACCATTGCCTTTACCGAAAACGATATCTCCCGTTATATGGACGTCATTTTAGCGCAGAAGATTGAAAACCCCGTACTTTGCGATAAATATCTGATGGGCTCCGAACTGGAAGTAGATGCGATTTGCGACGGAGAGCAAGTGCTGATTCCCGGTATCATGCAACATATCGAAAGAGCTGGCGTACACAGCGGCGACTCCATTGCGGTCTATCCGCCGTATAACCTCAACGACATTATGCTGCAAAAGATCGTCCGCATCTCCACGCAGCTTGCACTCTCCTTAAAGACGAAGGGTCTGATCAACATTCAGTATCTCATTTATCAGAATGAATTGTACGTCATCGAAGTCAATCCCCGCGCGTCCAGAACGATTCCGTATATTTCCAAGGTAACGGGCGTACCGATGGTAGAGCTTGCTACCAAAATTATGGTCGGCGCAAAGCTTTCCGAACTCGGTTACGGTACGGGACTGTACCCCAATTCCCCCTACGTGGCAGTCAAAGTGCCCGTCTTCTCCTTTGAAAAGCTGAATGACGTCAACAGTCAGCTTGGTCCGGAAATGAAATCTACGGGCGAAGTGCTCGGCATCGGCAAGACGATTGAAGAGGCGCTCTTTAAGGGGCTCGTGTCGGCGGGATTCAATATGAATCAGAACTACATCCGCAAGCATTCGGGCGTATATATCACGGTCAACGAGCAGGACAAGCTGGAAATTTTGCAGATTGCCAAAAAGCTGGGCGACCTCGGCTTGCGTATGTATGCGACGGCAGGCACGGCGGAAACGATTCGGCAGCTGGGTATCGACGTGCAAACGGTAGACCGCCTGAGCGACAGCGATCAGGTCATGAAGATGATGGACGCAGGCGAAATCGACTATATCATCTACACGGGTAAGACGGACGTCGGATCTATCGGAGATTATATCCGTTTGTACCATCACGCTATCTTGCTGGGGATCACGGTGCTTACCTCTTTGGATACGGCGAATGCGCTGGCGGACAGCATTGCAAGCCGTTATACGGAATACAACACGGAACTCGTGGATATCAACAATCTTCGTTCCGAAAAGTTGCAGATGCACTTTGCCAAGATGCAGGCAAGCGGAAACGACTATATTCTCTTTGATAATATGGATGGAAGAATCACTTGCCCCGAATCCCTTGCCATCAATTTTGTGGATCGGCATTTCGGTATCGGCGGCGACGGCATTGCGCTCATCGAGCCTTCCCGTGTGGCGGACGCAAAACTTCGTATTTTCAATAAGGACGGGTCGGAAGCGTCTATCGGCGGTAACTCTATCCGCTGTGCGGCAAAATATCTCTTCGATAACAGAATCGTCAATCGGGATATGATGACGATCGAGACGAAGAGCGGCATCAAACCGTTGCGTATCTACTCGTTCAACGGAAAGGCAAGTTCCGTTACGGTCGACCTCGGCAAAGCCGAGCTGGCAGGCAGAAATATTCCGTCCACACTGGAAGGGGAACGCATCGTAGCCCGGAATATGCAGTTCGGAGCAGAGAAGTACGACGTAACGCTCGTCAACATGGGCAACCCGAATTGCGTCATTTTCTGCGATAAAGTCGATTCCGTTCGTATGAAGGAAGTGTGTCCGGGTATAGAAACTGCGGAATGCTTTACGGAAGGGACCAACGTGGAATTTGTCCGCATCGTCAATGCGGTTACCATCAAAATGCGCACGTGGGAAAGAGTCAACGGGGAAACGATGGCTTGCGGAACCGGTGCGGCGGCGGCAGTCGTTGCAAGCGTGCTCAACGGATATTGCCCGGTAGATGAAGAGATTACCGTAAAGATGCGGGGCGGCGACGTAATCGTGCGCTATACGTCCGTAGGGAACGTTCTTCTGACGGGTACGGTGAAAAAAGTATTCGACGGCGTGATCGAATACTGATAACAAACAATCAAGAAAAAGATCGTATTTGCGCTTATCTTCGATTGATTCGGGGGTAAGCGCATAGCCGATTCAAAGGGAGGAATGGATCTATGCAGGAATCTTTATATGAGGAAAGCGCAATCAACGGCAATAACCACAGAAATGCCCAAAAATGTAAAATCGTAAAAATTCTGGGCTATTTCTTCTGGGTCGTTACGTTATTATTGCTCTTCTTTTTTATTTTAAAGTCCAATAAGTTTTTTAATCTCAAAAACAACCCCGATCTGTCTGCTACGGAAAGCGACAGGGTCGTTTTAGATATCATATACAATGCTTTCTTTTACGGATTACCGATAGTCATGCTTTTTTTGGGCGCATTGGGTACGGTATTGGTTGTCTTTTCCGGTCGGTTCAACGTCAGCTACGATTACGCCATAGTCGGGGATGAACTGCGTATCTCCAAGGTATTCAATGAAACGAAGCGGAAGCTCGTATACGTAATCGGCGGTAAGGAAGTTTTGCAGATGGGGCATTTCCAAAGCGATACGTATAACCGATTGCTTCGCTCCCCGGATATTCGCGTGAAGCGCATGACCCCGAATAAAGAGGCTGCAAACGGTAAGGAATTTTTCTATATCTACCTCAATCGTTCTACGGAAAAGTTGATGCTCGTTCTGGAATGTAAAGAAAAGCTGCTCGGTTATATGCTGCGCATTACCGATCGTACCGCTTTGGAGACGGATTACAATTCATGATATATTTAGATAATGCGGCTACGACCAAGCCCGATTCTGCCGCTGTGGAAAGGGCAATGGTCTATCTGAACGAAAAGTTCTACAATCCTTCCGCCGTATACCATAGCGGCCATGCGCTCTCCTTGGAATTGAAAGAGGCGAGAAGGAACATATTATCGAATATTGCGGACGTCAATACGTTCGAGCTCGTATTTACTTCCTGCGGCAGCGAAGCGGATAATCAAGCCGTCTTTTCCTGTGGGAGAAGAGGAAACGTCGTTACGTCCGAGGGCGAACATTCCGCTATATTGAGCGCGGTTGCCGAGCTGAAAAATCGGGGAATCGAGGTTCGCTTTGCGCCGCTTTGTTCCGACGGCTCCGTGAACGTGGAAGCCTTATTATCGCTCGTGGACGAAAAGACTTCCTTGGTTACCGTCATGCACGTCAATAACGAAACGGGCGCAATCAACGATATCAATGCAATTGCCAAGCGTATCAAGGCAAAGTATCCCCGAGTGCTCTTCCATAGCGACGGCGTGCAGGCGTTCGGAAAACTGCGGTACAGACTGAGTAAAGACGTGGATTTATATTCGATCAGCGCACACAAGATCGGCGGATTGAAAGGAACGGGCGCTTTGATAAAACGGAAGTCTCTGGTCCTGCATCCGTATATTTACGGCGGCGGGCAGGAATCGGGCTTGCGCAGCGGTACGGAAAACGTTTTCGGTATCAAAACGTTGGAATATGCGGCGGCTGCCAAATATCAGAAATTATCCGAAACCTACGAGCGGATGGCGCAGTACAATCGCACGGTCAGGCAGGGCTTGAACGGGGAAATCTTTTCCTGTATTTCCGGGGAAAACGCTTCGCCGTACATTCTGAGCGTGGCGGCAAAAGGAATGCGCGGGGAAACTTTACTGCATATGCTGGACGACGCCGGCGTGATGGTAGGTACCGGTTCGGCTTGTTCTTCCAATGAAAAGAAGCGGTACAGTCACGTGATTTTAGCTTGCGGCTACGATAAAACGGTTGCCGACGGCATTCTCCGCATCAGTTTTTCGGCGGACACCACGGAAGAAGAGGTGAATCGGGCGATTGCCGTTATCAATCGCGTCGGTTCGGAATTAAAGGAAAAAATGGCATAGGTACAACAGTATGGAAAAAGTAATTATTGTCAGATATAGTGAAATTCATTTAAAGGGCAAAAACAGAGGCTATTTTGAGAAGCAGTTCTTTAACAATATGGAAAAGGCGCTCTCCGATATGCCGCATATCATTCGTAAGAACAGCGGCAGATATCTGGTAGAACAGTTTGCAGACGAAGAAAGCACGTTGGACGCACTGAAAAAGGTATTCGGTTGCCACTCTTTAAGCGTAGCCTATAAAGTGGAATCGGGAATCGAAACCATTTACCAAGCAGCAAAGTCCGTAACAAAAGAGAGCGGTTCCTTCCGTATCACCACGCACCGTGCGGATAAAAAATTCCCGCTCAATTCCGTGGAGCTTTCCGCAAAAATCGGCGGAATGCTTTTGGAAGACTATCCCGATCTGACCGTAGATTTGTACAATCCGCAGTTCACGATTTTTCTGGACGTAAGGGAAGAGGGGTACAGCTTAATTTATAGCGAAGTCATCAAGGGTGCAGGCGGTATGCCTGTCGGTACGGCAGGGAAGGGTATGTTGCTCATTTCCGGCGGTATAGACAGCCCCGTAGCAGGCTATATGATGGCAAAGCGGGGGATGTGCCTGGACGCCATTCACTTCCATAGCTACCCCTATACGAGCCCTGCCGCACGGGAAAAGGTGGAAGAACTGACAAGACTCGTCAGTCAATATGCAGGGAGTATTCGTCTCTATATCGTGAAAGTAACGCATATTCAGGAGGAGATTCACAAAAATTGCGCTCCGGAACTGATGGTTACTATGCTTCGGCGGTTTATGATGCGCATTGCGGAACGCCTTGCTTTGAAAACGGGCGCACAGTGTCTGATCACGGGGGAAAGTTTAGGGCAGGTTGCCAGCCAGACGATCGAAGGTATGACTTCCTCCAATTCCGTAGTGGAGTCCCTCCCCGTTCTGCGACCGCTCGTGGGGTTCGATAAGGAAGAGATTATCGAACGGGCGGAAAAGATCGGCACGTTTGAAACCTCGATCCTCCCCTATGAAGATTGCTGTACCGTATTCTTACCCGATCATCCCGCAATCCACCCGAAAAAGGAAAGGGTGTTGGCGGAAGAAGAAAAGCTGGACGTTGAGGGATTGATAGAAGAAGCGTTCCAATCCATGGAAATCGTCAGATTTTAATTTGTAACCGCCGGAGTGCCATTCGTAAAAATTGGTGTGTACAGTCTTAAAAGGTTGGTATATACAGGTAAAAAGTAAGCCGCAGGAATTCCGTCTGTTCGGATTCCTGCGGCTGATTTAATACCTTGGCTGGTTTGTCTGCTTGGAACGGAGTAAGCGTAAGATAAAAATAACGGAATCGCAGTGATGGATTGCATGAAAAAAGCAATCCAAAGGGGCAGGGAATCGGAAAATCAATGGAACGCCCAACGTATAGAACATCGGAGAAAATAAACGTCCGAATCATGGCAAAAAGAAAACCGTTCCACACGAAAAAAGTCAACTTTTTTCCCCTTAAAAAGGGAAGACCTTCCCCTCTAAAAAGTAAACTCTTTCCCCTCTAAAAAAGTAA
>CAMAGA010000059.1 GCA_945833955.1 uncultured Clostridia bacterium | reverse complement strand
TGTTTTTATTGTTCCTCTTTCTGGCAAAGCCGAACAAGCACCGCAACGGCGTGGAAGCGTATACCAAAGTACGCTATGCGCACCGCGGTCTGCACAACGGGGAGCGGGCGGAAAACTCGCTTTCCGCCTTCCGTGCGGCGGTGGAAGCAGGTTACGGCATCGAACTGGACGTGCGCCTCTGCAAGGACGGCGAACTCGTGGTATTCCACGACCCCGACTTAAAGCGTGTGGCAGGCGTGGAAGGAAAGGTTCGGGATAAAACGGTCGCCGAGCTTGCCGCGCTCTCCTTAAACGGAACGGGCGAGGGCGTGCCCACCTTCCGTTCCGTGCTGGAAGCGGTAGACGGCAAAGTGCCGCTGCTTGTGGAAATCAAGGAGGAACCCGGCGAATACGACGTAACGAACAAGACCATCGAAATGCTCTCCGCCTATCACGGGGATTTCATCATCGAATCGTTCAATCCGCTTGCGCTCGGCGTAGTCAAAAAGAAGATGCCGAACGTATACCGAGGCATCCTTTCCTCCCGGTTCCTGCGGGAAAAATCCTACCGCAAGCCTACGTATTTTTTATTGCAGAATTTATGGTTGAACTTTATCTGCCGCCCCGACTTCATTGCGTTCGATCATCGGGGCTGGAAGAGTTTTTCCTTGCGCTTTGCCCGCAAATTCTGTAAAGCTACCACGTTTGCATGGACGATCCGTTCCGAAGCGGAAGAAGAGGAAGCTTATGCGCACGGTTTCGACGCCGTGATCTTTGAAAACTACGACCCCAAAAAACCGCTCTGAGCCGAAAAACCGATCCGCACCGAAAAACCGCTCTGCAATAACGCTTATACAGGGGCGGCTTCCTTCGTGACGAAGGAAGCCGCCCCCCTTTTTCTCTTCTTCCTTTTTCATTCTTCCTTTCTGATTTTTTTACCTCTCCCCCCTCCCTTGCCCGCCTTCCCGAAAGGAAGCCGCCATTTTTTACCCACGAAAAAACTTCCCCGAAATTTGCCGAAAAAACAGGAATAGGACAAATTGCCGCTCGCATAGCATAGAAAAAAAGACTTTTCGGGGAGAACCATGCTTTTTCAATTTCTGCAAGCCATATTCGGCAAATTTTTATTCTTCACCTCTGCCGTCTGGGGCAAAGGCACTTACGAACGCCCGCTTTCCGCTGCGGAAGAAAAAAAATACCTGCCCTTGGCGCAGGCAGGAGATGCCGAGGCGCTCGACATACTCGTTCGGCACAATATGCGGCTCGTTGCGCACATTGCCAAAAAATACAACGGTGCGGCGGACTCGGACGACATCCTCTCCGTGGGAACGATCGGACTCATCAAGGCGATCCGCTCCTTTCAATCGGGCAAGGGCACGCAGTTTGCCACCTACACCGCGCGCTGTATCGAAAACGAAATGCTCATGCTCATTCGCTCGGGCAAAAAGTACAAGGCAAACGCCTCGCTCTCCGACCCGATCGGCTCGGATAAGGACGGCAACGAGATCACCTTGGGGGACGTGTTGGAGTCCGGCGACGAATCGCTCCCCGAAAGCGTGGAACGCAATATACTGTGCGAAAGAATCCATGAGATCATGCAAAGCGAACTTTCCGAACGGGAAAGGCAGGTCGTTGATTTGCGCTTCGGGCTGACGGGCGTAGAGCCCCTTCCGCAACGGGAAGTGGCAAAACGCTTGCGCATATCCCGCTCCTACGTATCCCGTATCGAAAAGAAGGCGGTGGGCAAAATCAAGGAAGAGCTCATCGCCAACGGCTTTGACGAGGAATAGCCGATTGCAAAAGGCAGGTTGCGCCCAGCCGACGCGCCGCAAAAGGCAGCTTGCGCCCAGCCGATACGCCGCAAAAGGCAGGTTGCGCCCAGCCGATACGCCGCAAAAGGCAGGTTGCGCCCAGCCGATACGCCGCAAAGGGCAGCTTGCGCCCAGCCGATTTGTCGCAAAAAACAGTTTATAAAAAGCGGCGTAAACAAACAGGTTACAAAATAGCGGCGTCGGGAATGCTTCCCGACGCCGCCTTTATATTATTTCGATTATCGTGCGGATTGATTTTTCCACCGCCTTGCTTCATGCAAGCTTTGCGCCGTAATCCGCCTTGCTTCATGCAAGCCTTGCGCCGTAATCCGCCTTGCTTCATGCAAGCCTTGCGCCGTAATCCGCCTTGCTTCCTACAACAATGATTCCGCTGAAAATCCCGTTCCGTGCCGACTTCACGCCTTTGCGGCGGCGCAGTAATCCATGGCGGAATGTGCCGCAACGTTGCCCTCGCCCACCGCCTTGGCGTATTGGTACGGTCTGCCCGTGCAGTCGCCTGCCGCAAAAATCCCCGCAAGATTCGTTCTGCAGGCACGGTCCACTACGATATGCCCGTCCAGCGTTTCGATTCCGCCGACGAGCACCGCAGGCGAAACGGCGCGTTTGAGCATAAATACGCCGTCCACGGCGATCTCCTTATCCGAAAATAAAAGCTTTTCCGCCCGTCTCGTACCCACAATCGCCTTGGGCATGGCGCGGATGATTTGCGTGTTTTCGGGGAAGATTCCCGCTTCCCGATAGAGCGGAACGAGGTACACTTCCTTGGCGATATCGGCTAAGAAGCGGATCTCATGCTCCATTTCCTTATCCGTGCAGACGACGGCAATCGTCTTGCCCTGATAGAGCATTCCGTCGCAGGTGGCGCAATAGGAAACGCCCCTGCCCAAAAATTCCAGCTCCCCGGCGATCGGCTTTACCGACTCCACGCCCGTAGCTAAAATGACGGACTTCGTTTCAAACATTTCCTGATCGCAGACTACGGCGTAGCCGTCTTCCCATTCGTAAACGCCCGTTACCGTCTTGGGGGTAACGGAAATGCCCGCCGTGCGAAGCTGGTCGGAAAAGGCGGCGGCGAGCCGTTCGCCGCTCACGTTTGCCAGCCCCGGATAATTTGCAATATGCTCGGCTGCACGGATTTTGCCCGAAAGCGCAGGCGTCCCGAACAGCAGAAAATCCTTTTGCCGTGCCTGCAACGTGAGGGCGGCAGATATGCCGGCAGGCCCCGTGCCGATGATGATGACTTCTTTCTGACTCATTCTGTTTTTTCCTCCGTAGGTCTTTGCACCGCTCCTATAAACAGCGGTATGCCCGACGCCCCGTCCGTAACGGCGACAAGGAACGGGCGATCGAGTATGATTTCAACGCAGTTCTCCCTTTCGGGCGGCAGGGCAGTCAGCCGCATCATGCCCACGTGCGTTGCGGCGGCGGCTTTCACGCCCTCTGCGCTCACGGAAATATGCGTCTTATGCCGCACTTCCCCGATGAATAAATTACGCCCGACCTGCATTTCCGCCATCTTGGTAAAGTTTGCCTTCGTCGGGTGGAAGGCTGTCGGGATTTCCCTTGCCAACGCCTCTTCCAACCGATATTCGCAATCGAAAGAGAAGGTCGGCATCTGCGCATACACGGTCGCTTTTCGGCGGTTATGCAAAACCGAGTACAGTTCTCTTCCGTCCAGTTCGGCAAGATAGGACGCAAGCTCCCCGTCGGGCAGAATGCCGTACACTCGTAAGCCGCTCTCCGTTTCGTAGGCAAAGGCGGTAGCCTTGTCCGAGCGGTAATACTCCGTCAGCTTGCCCTCTATTCTGCGGACGAACAGCTCTTCGCCCGACGTATAAAATGCGCCGAACTTCGTCTCCTTTTCTCCGCCCTTCCACGTATCCGCAAGCGCAATCGCATTGACGAGCGCCACGTTCGTGTTCTCCGCAAACCGCTCCACGATCCGATCGATCTGTCCGTTCGTCTGCTTTTTCACCCAGTCGTTCACTTTTTGCACTGCCGCCGCCGAAAAGTCGCATTTTTTAACGTCTGCGCCATAGGTACGGGCGCACTCTTTTAAAAACGACTTACGGATGGCGATCCCTGCGTCGCTTTTATACCAGACGGAATTGGCGGAGCGCAATACCTTCGCATAGTTGCCCGACTGCAATTTTTTTGCAAGGTTTGCGCAAAACTCCCTGCGTTCTTCCTCGCTAAGTGCGAGCAGCGCCGTAAACTCCGCCTGCGTTGCGCCGTCTGCACCGCTCGCCGCCATGGCAAGGGCAGTATAGACGGAATAGGGGGAAATCAATTGATTCTCCCCGTTTGCTCCGCTCGGCGCATTTTCCCCGCCGCACAGGGCAAGGACTTTTGCCCCGAAATCATACGGGGCGAGGGCATTTTTTTCCGCTTGCTCCGTCTTTTCGGATAAAGCGCAATCCGTCCGCCCGACTTTTTCCGCCGCCTTGGACAGAGTACAACCGCCCAGCGCCATCCACGCAGAGAGCATACACGCAAGGCTCGCTTTCCATATTCTTCGCATATCTTTCTCCTTATCCGTATTCTGTGCAAAAATTTCCGCAAGAGATTTGCGGAAATCGTCGTATTGCCTGTTATTGTGTCCGTTATTCTGGCCTTGATTCTGCCGTTCGGATCTTTCGGACCGCCTAAGCCGCCAATGCAACCCAAGCCGCCCAAATTACCAAAGTCGTCAGCCCTGCTCTTTTGGATAGTTTGCCATCAGCCATTTTGCCACGCTATCCTCTTCCGAGTAGCCGATGACGCCCGTAGCCACGTCCTTCAATTCCGCCTCCGCATTCAGCACGGCGTAGGCTTCGTCCGCAATGCGGAACATGGAAATATCGTTTACGGCGTCCCCGAAGCAGACGATTTTATCGCAGTCCAGCATTTGCGCTATGCGCTTTACTGCCTCCGCCTTGGTTGCGCCCTTGGGCATGATTTCCAGCCACCAGGCGTCCGTGCGATACGTCTCCCTGTCGAAAACGTACTCTGCGTCCTTCATTCCCTGCACGGTTTGCAAAAGCGGTTGTAACTGCCCGTAACCTGCAATGATGGTAACGTAAAAGACATCCCCGAGGAATAACTCCTCTTCCGTCCGTGCGGGATGCAGCCTCGGATCGCCCTTTCTTCTGGAAAGGTAGCGCAAAATGCCGTCCGTTTCCCGCCCCTGCAACCACGAGACCCGTTCCCGATTGTCCACAAAGGAATACACCAGCGGAAAGAGCCCTGCCTCGCGGCAAAGACGCATGATCCGATCTTTCAGACCGTTGAAGGTTATGACGTGCAGAATCTTTTCCGTGCGCATATCCACGATGCACGCACCGTTGTAAATGCTCGCAGGATAGATTGCATTGAGTCCGCAAACGGCTTTTTTGGCAGTAATCAGAGAACGGGCGGTGGAAAAGGTAAACGTAAGCCCGTTTTTGAGCATGGCGTTCAAGGCTTGCAGGCTGTAATCGGAAATGACTTCCTGCCCGTTCAGTAAAGTGCCGTCCAGATCGGATACGTAGAGTGTCTTCATAGTTTCTACCTCGGTCGTCGTTCAAAAAAGCAAGTATATAGCCGGAAATTATAAAAGATCATCAAAACAGTTTATATTTTCGGGCGATAAGACGTATTTGCCCGACTCGATGCCGTGTACGATTTCCACCACACGGTCGTTAAAGGGCGTTGACACTCCGTACCTTTTTCCGAAATCGCAGACAACGCCGTTGATAAAGTCGATCTCGCACAGTTTGCCGGCTCTCAAGTCCTGTAACATACTCGAAATCAGCGACTTATGTTTGCGCATGGCAATGGGAATGAGCAGAAAGGACTTCCACTTTTGCAACGCATTGTTATAGTTTAAGAGCTTTACTACGTCGTGCCCCTGTATCTTTTCAATGGCGATATCGGCGGCAAAGGCTACGTCCATACACTCCTTTAAAATCGCCTGCGCCACCTTTCTCGGCTTTTTTTGCTTTGCCACGTACCCGAACGTTTCCCCCGTGAGCGTGGAAAGCCCCGAAAAGGCGCTGTTGATCATGAGTTTGGACCACCTTGCCCCGATGAAATTCCGCTCGATTTCCACCTTCCCCATGCAGGAAAGCAGGTCGGCTATATCCTGCAAACGGCTCGCATTTTGCGAATACGCACCGAGGGAAAAGGTCAGACTGTCCGCTTCGCTCGTCAGTTCGGAAACGCCGTTGCCTCGGAACGTTGCGCCCCATGCCACGGCGCAGCCGTAAGTGCGCTCTGCCCCGATAATTTCCGCCACGGCAGGTTCGGGCATACCGTTCTGCATGGTGCAAATTGCGCCGTCCTCAGCCAAAAAGGGAAGCAAAAATCTGCAGATTTCCTCGTTTTGCCGTTGCTTGGTCATGAGCAGAATAACGTCGTATTTGCCTTGCATCTCTTCGGGCAAAAGCGCACGAACGGGCTGTATAAATTCCGCTTTGCCTATAATCTTTGCGCCGTTTTCCCGCATGGCGAGAACGTGCGCCCGATTGCGGTTGATAAGGTCTATCTCTTTGCCCGCCTTGGCTATGTATGCGCCGAGCACCGTACCCATTGCGCCGGCTCCGTAAATTGCAGCTCTCATTTTTACACCTCTTGGATTTTGCCGTATTATGACGTAATATTATGACGTAATACGTTTTATTTTCTATATTATAATTATAACATAGTATCGTCATTATAATTATAACATAGTATCGTCGCTTTGCGCAAGGGAAAATACGGCAGCGTGCGGATTTTTCATTCTACATCGGGTTGCGCCTTGGATTTTTCCTCCCCGTTCGACTATTCCTCTTTGGTCTCCTTTTGCATGGGCTGCTCCCCGAAAAATTTCAGGTCGGCAAGCAACAACTGCGCCGCATCCAGTTTTTCCGTTTTGGCATTGACCCTTTCCAACAGAAAAAAGTCCACGCTTTCCCAAAGTGAGAAGGAAGCGATGACCGCTAAAATCTCGTATAGGAAATTTTCCGCCACGACGTTGGCAAACAGGACGCTCAGCCCCAAAAACAAAATACCGATACCGAGCAGCCATACGGACTTGACGATTGCGACCGTGTGGTCCAGACACTTATCCGCCAGTTTCAGGTCGAAATATTTCCGATACGCCTTTTCCACGTCCGCTTCGTCCTCCCCGGCAATCCCCGTAAATTCGACGGATAGCGGGCGGTCTACGGGAACGGAGTAGGCGGTCGACTCGATATACTCTATGAGTTCGGGGGATAAATCGTTTCTGCCGCCGAAGGAAGAAAAGGGAGAGTCCTCCACCCGAACGGGAATATGCACTACGCCGTCGGACGAAATATCAAAGTATTGCTCTTCAAACAGTTTTTTGGAATTGCGCTTCTCAATATACTCGTTCAGCTTTTCCAGAAATTTTTTTCTGCGCTTTCTTTTTTCTTTATTGATCATAACGTATTCTCCTTGGAATCATAGCTTGATTATACACCCGACGCTCAAAAAATGCAAGCGATATTTTCTCATTTTTACCGAGAAAGCTCTATCTACGCCCTTGCTTCCTCCAAACTTCCCCGAACACGCAATACTTCCCCGACCCGTGCCGTCTGAATCTCCCCACCGCTCTGACTTCCCCATAAACTCCCCTCGGTATTTCTCACGCTATCCCCCTTTCTGCACCGCTCCGACTCCCGACCCGTACCGCCTCCTCTTCGTACCGCCCCCTCTCCGCTCCGACTCCCGACCCGTGCCGCCCCCTCTCCGTGCCACCCCTCTCCGTGCCGCCCCTCTCCGTACCGTCCCTCTCCGTGCCGCCCCTGCATCCCCCCCCTCTTTGCAAAAAGAATTCGCCTGCAAAAAAAGACAGCACAACAAACAAAAAACGGACACTCTTTACAGAGTATCCGTTTCGTGTTACCGTAGAATGAGTCGGTTTTGTTCAATTACTTTGCTTCAACGGGAGCGGAAACTTCAGCGTAAACTGCTGCAACTTCAGCATCCGTCAAAGCGGTGGTAACGAGCAGGTCGTCGCACATAGCTGCGCCTTCGCAAACTTCAAGACCGTTTGCAGCGATATACTGCAGAAGGATCTGTGCGTAGGTACCGATCGTCTTGGTCTCCCAGCCATCGGGAATAAGATCGTTTGCATAGTGATATGCAAGGTTACCGTTCAGGTACATATCGATATCGCCGTTGGCACGGATAACGTAAGTGTAGTACCACCAGTCGGCAGCCTGTGCAGCCGTGATAGCTTCGGTGCCGAGGAATGCGTGCGCTTCGTCTTCAGCAATTTTGCCTTCCGCTTCGCCCATA
This sequence comes from uncultured Clostridia bacterium, assembly GCA_945833955.1. GTDB lineage: Bacteria > Bacillota > Clostridia > Christensenellales > Borkfalkiaceae > CAMAGA01. The sequence continues at coordinate 770 of CAMAGA010000059.1, read as the reverse complement.
GCCATGAGCCAGTAGTCTGCATAACCAGCCTTTGCAGGGAATGCGTTTACTTCCCAGATGCCCCAAGGGTCGATGTTACCTGCGGAGATTCTGACCGTGGTAGCGTCCCATTCGTTCGTTTCGGGAACCTTAACGGAAAGCATTGCGTTCCAGTCGCTTGCAATGCCCTTGCCCCAGAAGGATACGCCGATACCGTTAGTCGTATCAACCTTAGGAATAGAGATAGAACCTGCAGTGAAGTCCATTGCGGTGTTGCCTAAGCCGCGAGTCGTGGTCGTGGATGCAACGGCAGAGGTAAGCGTACCGGTCATAGCTTCTACAGGGTTGCCTGCTGCGTCGATAGCTGCAACGGCAGTCGTGGACATACCGTCGTCCGTAGCCGTCAATTCATTGAACGTATATCTTGCAACTACTTTCGTAGCGTCGATAGACTTCAACGTGATTGCAGGCGTAACTTCGCCGCAAGCTGCGGAGAATGCAAATACGCATACCATCATCATAGCCATAACAGCTACAAGGATCTTCTTGGAAAATTTCATAATTTCCTCCGTTTAATTATATTATTTCTTAAAGCCGCTCGCGCGGTTTAATTCCACCCTTCTGTGCAAAATAAGCACAACTTTGTTCTTATAGCTTTATTATAGTATCATTTTTTTCACTTGTCAAGGCATTCTTGTTATTTTTTTGAAAATTTTATGTTATTTTTTTATTTTTGCCGTTCTCTGCGAGCTTTGTCATCGCCTTTATTTTTTTACGGATTCCGTAAGGCG
>CAMAGA010000058.1 GCA_945833955.1 uncultured Clostridia bacterium | reverse complement strand
CGCCGAGGAGCAAAATCCCGAAGAATAACGCCGAGGAGCAAAACTCCTCGGCGTTCGTTTGCGAAATTTTTTCTTTTACTCCCGTTTATGCGGAGCGCAAAAATTCCAATAGCGCGGCCTCTTCTTCTCTGCGCCGATAAAACCACGAAGCGGCGTAGATCCGATACGTCTTCCAGCCCTGAGCGGAAAGCCTTGCGTCCCGCAATCTTGCAAATTCCCGTGCAGGCACTAAGAGCGATTCGTCGCCGTCCGTATCTATGGCGACTTTGTACCTCGTTCCGCCGGCGTCCTTTACGGCAATTTCCACCTTGCAATCGGAATCCCCGACCGCCGTATCGTATGCGATGCCGTGTGCGTCCAGCACCTTGCAGACGCTCTTCGTCAGATTGCAGAGCTTATGCTCCCTTTCGCTCTCTTCGGCGGTACCGAGCGGATTCCCCTCCGCATAATACAAAAAGTCCCGAAGCAGTTTTGCGCCTTCCAGATGCGTACCCTTGCTCTTTTCGATAATTTCCGCAACCTGCGCTCCCTTTAAGGACGTAACGACGACCATTCTGCGCCTTGCTCGGGTAATGGCAACGTTCAAACGGTTTCCGCCGCCTTCCGACATGAGCGGGCCCAGCGTTAAAATATTGAACTTTCCTTCCCGATCGACGCCGTAACAGGTAGCCACGAGGATAATATCCCGTTCATCGCCCTGAATGGAATCGAGGTTACAGATAATGAGCGGTTCGTCCTTGTGCCGTTCGCACCAATCGGCAACCTCCCGTTGTAACCCCGCTTTACACCGCTCGGACCAGAGCTTTTCAATATAATCCGCCTGCGTTGCGCTGAACGCAACGATCCCGATGGAATAATCCGGATAGCGGAGAATTTCCTCCGTCATGCGGTCGAGCAGGCGTTGCGCCTCGTTTTTGTTGATATGCGCCTTTTTACCCGATTCGTAACAGCCTTCCCGTTCGTAAGGTACATAGTCCACGAATACGCCCTCGTCCTCGTTGCGGAACGCCGGGGGGAAGGTAATGAGTTTGCCGCCGTAAAAGGCACGGTTGGAAAAGGTGATCAGCCGCTCGTCATGGCTGCGGTAGTGCCACATGAGCGACATCCCGCCCAGCATCCCTGCCGCCGCACCGAGTACGGAGTACCCGACGCCCGCCGCACCGCTCGCTTCGTCCTCTTCCGTGCCGCCTCGGGAGCGGAAAAAGTTGACGGGCGGCAACTGCTTGATATCCCCTGCAATGATGACCTGCCTGCCCCGATAGATGGAAGCCAATGCGTCTTCCGTGAAGATCTGCGAAGATTCGTCAAAGATGACGAGGTCGAACCGCACGTCCGGATGGATATACTGCGCAACGTTCAGGGGGGACATCATAAAACAGGGTTTGAGCCTGTGCAACATCTCCTGATTATCCCGAATGAGTTCCCGTATGGATTGCTTCGCCCGTTCGGAAAAGATCTTCGTTTCCTTTTTGGGGTTATGCGCCTTGTATTCCCGAACGGCTCCGTCCTTTGCGGTCTGCAAAGCTTCGTACAGGTCTGCACCCGCATTGCGGATACGCAGTTCATCTCCTTTTCGATAATCGCGCAGCGCACGTTCAAAGGCGGAGCGATCGAAGGCGGCAATTTCCGCAAAGCGAGGCTCGCAAAGCAGCTCGTTCAGAACCTTACGGTAGTAATCGTGCATGAGCACGCCGCCGACGTTTTCCGCCGTGTATTGCAAGGTGGCGAGACTTTCGGTAATATGCCGCATGAACTCGTTTTGCCATGCCCTCTGCAAATATTCCGCAAAGGGAATCCACCCCGGCAACAGGGCAATATTTTCCCGCACCCTTCGGAAGAGATTCGTCATCTTTCGGAAATCCTTATCCGCTCCGACGGTAAAAACCGAAGCGTCGAATTTACCCGAAAGCCGTTCCAAAACGGCGCGCAGTTCGGGCAGAATCCGCTGTAAGGCGTCCGTCTTTTCTCTCAGTTCCTCTTTCACGTTCTTTTTGGTAGCGAAAGCGATCAGCGCTTCCTCCGAAAACGGCAAGCACCCGGAATGGACGTACCCTTTCCACATCACGAACGACTTCCAAAGCCCTTCCCAATCGACCGAAACGCCGGTTTTGTACGAGCCGAACTTGGCTTCGTTGCTCCTTAACTCTCCGTAATACTTCGACTCTTCCGTCCAGACCCGATACGCATTCCGCAGATATTCCACGTAAATATTCGCCTTTTCCCGATTGAGTTTGGGATGCGCGGTAAAGGCTGCGCTGATTTCCTTCAATATTTTCTTATACGGGGAACTGAACGTTGCTGTCCACCAGTTCGCATTTTTGACCTGCGTGTAATAGTCCATGATCGGCAATTTTTCCGCAACGGAACGAATGACGCCGCTTTGCTGTACGGCCCGCAAATCCGCCTGCACTTCCTCACACTTCTTTCGCAACGCCTTAAAAAGTTTTTCGAACTTTCCCCAGTTCTTTTCACTCTGGAACCAGAAAGGTACGAGGTTCGGCATATTGCACAGGGACCGCAACAGCCCGACCGCCTCTTCCAGACCGAACACGGTATGCGCCTGCGCTTTGGCAATCGTCCGAGGCTGAAAAACGTTGAGTCCCTCATAAATTCTGCTTGCTTCCTGCATGAGACTGACGGCGGAGTCGATATCCGCAATCGACGGAGCGCTTGCGTCCGATTCCGTATAGCCGTACAGCGGATGCGTTTTGTAATTCTGCACGCCTTGAGGCAACTTGCGATAGTATTCTGCGGCAAGCGACTGCAACTTTCCCGTATCCGCCTGCAACAGATCCCCGTCCGAAGCGCAAATAAGGTCTTCCAAAGGATAGTCCGCATAGGGGAAGCTTTCGTTGAATATTTCCGCCAGGGCGCAATCCTTCCCTTGGAACTGCACCCGATAGCCGTCCGCCCCGTACATCTGCATTTCCCAAAGCAGGAATTTATCTTCCAGCGCAGAAATATCCTTTCGGGGGCGTTCGGGTACGGGGAGCGACTTAGAATAGATCCCGTTTACGCACTCCGCAAAGGCTTTTTTGGTGATATTGTTGCCGCTGCCCAAAAGGTCGTCAAAATTCAGGCAGAAATCGGAAACGGCACCGCCCTCTATACCGACCGCCTGCAAATGGTTATAGATAATGGCTCTTGCCGTGGATTTTTGCGTTACGAACAGAACGGTTTTGCCGCGGGAAATAAACTCCGAAATAATGTTGCAGATGGTCTGGCTCTTACCCGTTCCGGGCGGGCCCTGCAATACGAAGGAATTCCCCGTCAACGCTTCGTCCAGCACGCGCTGCTGGCTGGTGTCCGCGTCCAGAATGGAAACCCCTTTGCCCGTAAGCGGCTCGTTTGCAACGAGCTTTGCGTCGCCGCCGCAAAGTCGGTTTAAAAAGGGATGCTCGTGGTAGGCGTCTATATTGTTTACCAATTCATATTCAAGCAACGTCTTCTGATGGTTGAACATACCCAATGCGGCGGAAAGTTCCACCTTCCAGTCGGGGCGGAGCTTTATTAACCTTTCCCGCAGGCGGAAAAGATATTTATCAATTCCCTCGCTCGCCGTGTATTGCGGCAAATCGAAGTGCAACCCTTTGAATGCGTTCCGTAAAATATAGGCAAGCGTAGTGTTGGAAGTAACTGCGTCCGCCTCGTCCCCGTCCATACGGATACGAAAGGACCCGTCGCTCTTTTCCTGCGTTAAGGAAACGCGGCAGAGGAGAATAGGCGTCCTGTAATTTTGCTTTGCGTCGTCCTGCCAATGCAAAAAGCCGAACGCCATGTAGAGGGAATGCAAGCCGAAGTTGCGGTTCAGGTTTCTTTCCTTGGCGGCAACGGCTTTGGCGGCTTCCAACGCTTCCGATTTATCCGCAATCAACAGTCCCTTATCCAACCGCTTTTTTAAGGCGGTCTTCATCGGCACGATGATGGGGTAGCCGGTAATGGGGCCCTTTTCGCAGTGCGGGCAGGTAATTTTTACCAGCTTGCCCGCTCTGACGGGTATGCGGTCGTAGGGCATGAATCTGCCGCATTCGCCGCAACGCAACATTCCGTCCGTAATGACCGTGGGCTTTTCCGGCAGAGTGCGGCAGGGTTTTACGCGCCTGTCCGTGCCGTAGTCCGCCCCGTTGGAACAGTTCGGGCAGTGTTCGTCCTTATTTTTATCCTCTTCGTTATAAGGGGAAAAGAGGTACTTGCCACACCGCTCGCAACGGCGGATGATCTGCACTTCCGCCTTATCCCAACCGGAAAGCGTAAGCACCTGCCCCCGCAAAAGCGACTTTGCAACGTTTTGCACGGCAGGATACGTTATGCGGATCGTACTCGACTTTCTGTCTACGAAATTGACGAGCTGGTTATTGCCCCTCGATAAATTCAAAAGTCGGTTCCGATAGCGGAGCAACGCCTGCATTACGGGGTCGGATATCTTCTCCGTCATATCCTCCATGATGATATTATCGATCACCTCGTCGCTGAGCGCGTCTATATCCCGTTGCTCCACTTCCGCCCCGAAATAATGCATATACAAAAGGACGATAAAATAAACCGCATTCCGATTGAACTCGTATATACCCGAATAGCCGTACAGTTCTTCCATCATACGCCCGACGGCAAAATCAAAGGTATCGCCGTCAAAAGTGCCGTCCGGCACTTCCGACAGAATGCGCACCACGGGGTCGGAAAGATTCCGGAGCACGATGGAAAAACCGCTGTTATCCAGCGGCAAAGCCGATATTGCCCGATTCGGATTGGACGTCCATCTGCAATCGCTCTCCTGCAAGTTTCGCAAGATGCCTAAATAGTAATCGTAAATCGGTTTTTTCATAGTTTCTTCCTTATCTCGTATTTTTCACTTGTATTCCGTAAACCTGCACGGCATGATTCGGGCGCAACCCCACCGACCACGCGGAAAATATGCGCAACCGTTGCAACACGTCGTTTGCAAGGTTCAGCAAAGAGTTCTCGTCCAAGGCGCCGAACGTGCTTTTAAAGGCGACCTCGTATTTTTTTTGCCGAAAGGACTCCGTCAAAAGCTTTTGCACTTCCGCAAAAGACGCAACCGTCAGGCGCTCGTATTCGTAATACCCCCAACGATCGGTCCTGCAGGGTGCAAGCACGGGCAACTTTTCCCCATGGTTACGGGAAAACGCTTTATCCGATAAAAACAGATAGCTGCGCCCCACTTTTTCGTCCCCCTGCGGCAAATCGAACGTTACGTCCACGTTTACCCAGTCGCCGTCGATTTTTACCTTGTTCCATGCGTGCGGCTCCAATCGGTCGGACTCCGCATCCCCCCGAGCCTTCCCCGTAACGAGGCAACACTCCAAGCCGAGGGAATTACAACAGTATAAAAACAGTTTGGCAATCCCTTCGCATACCGCCTTGTTTTGTAAAGCCGCCCCCACTACGCTATGTACGTCTTGCCCGCTCTTCGTATAAGTAACCTTGGCGGCTATCAGGTCGTGCAGGCAAAGCAGGCGGCTTCGGGTATCGTTGCCGGTAACCTTGGCGCAAATGGTGCGCACTGCGGCAGACACTCTGGACCGCACCTGCAACGCTTGCATCTTCGGATAGGTATACTTCGGTTCCAGCCAGGCCTTCGTTGCCCCGTCGGTAAAATATTCAAAGGAGTTTAAGTAGAAGAGCTCCGGAAAGTCCAGCGTAATCGCATCTATAATGTTGCCGATCGCTTTGTATGCCGACGGCGGAAAGTCAATCTTTTCCTCTAATTTAATCATTCCGTTTGCAAGCGTTTCATACACCTTTTGTTGCGACAGAGGCAATCTGCTTCCGTAAAATCGAATCATGTCCGTTTCCCTTTCTGTTTTTACTCTTAATTATATTATACCCTTATTTTTCGTGAAAATCAATATATTTTAAAAGAAAGGCATTCTCTATACAGAAAATGCCTTTTCCTATCAGCCCGTGTACATTTCGGTATCGATCGGCTCGGGGAGGTCGTACCAATAGCCCTGCCCCGTTGCGGAGGAAGAGCCGGGTTTATGCGTCGTGTAAAAGTTCGTCTTTCCACGGCAGTAATATCTGCGGCTTTCACCCCAAGTTACGTCTACGCAATGCCACCGGTTATCTTCCAGATAAATCATGTTCCATGCGTGGAAGCCCCAACTCGATCCGTTCTGATCGGCAAGCCCCACCACGGAAAGCGCACGTATACCGTTGCCCGTGCAGAGGTACTGGAACGTTTTTGCGTACCCTTCGCATACCACGCCGTGCCCGTTGACGAACCCCAGCATACTGTGTGCCTGCCCGCAACCCGAGTTCGTTTCCGCCGCGGTGTCGTCTATATAGCTCGTATGTCTGCGAATGTAATCAAAAATCGCCTTGCCCCGCGCATAATCGGTATCGCATTCCAATAAAACTTCCGCCACCGCAGCGTACATCTCCCGAATGGCTTCCTTGTAGGAAATCATCTTCTCATACGTATTGCACAGCACGTCGCAAGGCTGCCAATAGAGGCTCGCCGCCCCGAAAAGGAAGGTGTAATTGCGCATCCAGAAGAATTGCGGGTTTTCCACGTTAAAGGTCTGGTGTACGGAGATCGCCTCCGCCGTGGAAATACCGTACTTTTGCAGATTCATTTCGGCAATGTAATACAGCGTTACGCCGTCGCTTTCCATAGATTGCGCATACGTCTTGCCGTACAGATAGTCCATGCAGTTGGAATACAAATCAAAATAGAAGCTTTGCCAACTTTTCGGCATCTGCAAATAGCCGTACTGCGCCGAATCGAGATATTCCACGTTGGAAAGCGCAACGAGCGTCGTATCCTGTACGAGGTACTTCCAGCTTACGTACGAACCGCCAAAGCTGACCTTGCGTATGCTTGCGTTATCGAATGCGCCGTCGGCTATCCTTTCCAACGTGCAAGGCAACGTCAGGGAATTCAGTTTTGCGCCCGCAAATGCATTGTCGGCAATTTCCGTTACCGGCACTCGATGGTAGTAGGCAGGCACTTCCACTTCCGAAGCCGTGCCTTTATAGGATAAGACCATCGCATACGTTTTGTATTCCGCCATTTTCAGGCCCTGCGCAAGCGGATAGTCCTCTTCGCAATTTGCGCATACGCCCAAAAGATAGGTATGCCCCTTTGCCTTTACAAAATTTTCCGTATAGCTGTATTGGCAACGGTTGCAAAGGTACTCGTCCTGCCCGTCCGTCGTGCAGGTGGCTTCCGTATGGGTATGGGTATAATCATGCCCCAAGGCGTCCACGATATCCCCGACGTATTCGGCAGAACATCTTTTGCACTTATATTCCGTATAGCCTTCTTCCGTGCAGGTGGGTTCCGTGACCGCAGAGGCGTAATCGTGCCCCAAAGCCGCCGTCTTTTCCCCGACGTATTCGTCGGAACAAGTCTTGCACCGATACGTAGTATAGCCTTCTTCCGTACAGGTGGGTGCCGTTACCGTAAAGGCGTAGTCGTGTTCATGCTCCGCAGATTGCGAGGAATCCCCCAAGCCGCAGGCGGTCATCATGCCGCAAACCGCCATACAAAAAACAAAAATGAGTATCGTCAATATCTTTTTCTTCATAGTTTTTACTCTCTTTTGCTAAGGATACCGTTATTATAGCATCTTCCCTCTGAAAATGCAAAAGAATTACCGCTCTTTCTCTATTTTGTCCCGCTAAAATCCGATCCGCAACCTTGTATGCAACCCCGTCCGCCTCTTTGCAAACCTTGCCCGACGCTCTGCCCGATGCAGACCGTTCCCCAAGCGCCCAAAGAAAAAGAGCCCGGCTAAGCCGAACTCTTTCCCTTGAGATACTATTATGAAAAAACAACAGTTCTATAAACCTATTAAAGGAGCGATCTGTAAAGTGCGATGATGTCTTCCTTGGTCGGGTCTTTCGGATTGCCGGGGCGGCAAGCGTCGTCCATGGCAGACTGCGCCAAAAATTCGATATCTTCTTCTTTTACGATCTTCTTCAAATCCTGCGGAATGCCTACGTCTTTGGAAAGCTGTGCAACCGCATTGCAAGCCGCTTCCCGATATTCTGCCTGCGTCATGGTTTCCGTACCGGCAACGCCCATCGCTTTGGCGATATCCCGATACTTTTCGCCCGTGGCTTCCGCATTATAGCGCATAACGGTAGGAAGCAGAATTGCGTTTGCTACGCCGTGGGGCGTATCGTATACTGCGCCGAGTGCGTGCGCCATGGAGTGAACGATGCCGAGCCCGACGTTGGAGAAGCCCATGCCGGCAACGTACTGCCCGAGCGCCATGCCCTCTCTGCCTTCCTTTTCGCCGTTTACCGCACCGCGCAGGGAACGTGCAATGATTTCAATTGCCTTCAAGTGGAACATATCGGTCATTTCCCATGCGGCTTTGGTGATGTAGCCTTCGATTGCGTGCGTAAGCGCGTCCATACCGGTTGCGGCAGTCAGGCCCTTCGGCATCGTGCTCATCATGTCGCTGTCTACCACGGCGACGACGGGGATATCGTGTACGTCCACGCAGACGAATTTACGCTTCTTTTCCACGTCCGTAATGACGTAGTTGATGGGAACTTCAGCTGCCGTACCTGAGGTAGTGGGCACTGCGATGATGGGAACGCTGGGATTTTTGGTGGGAGCAACGCCTTCGAGGGAACGAACGTCTTCAAATTCGGGATTGGCGATGATGATGCCGATAGCCTTTGCCGTATCCATGGAAGAGCCGCCGCCGATGGCAACGATGTGATCCGCACCGCTTGCCTTGAACGCCGCTACGCCCGTCTGCACGTTTTCAATCGTCGGATTGGGTTTGATATTGGAATAAAGCTCGTAAGCAACGCCTGCCTTTTCCAGAACGGTAAGCACTTTTTGCGCTACGCCGAACTTTACCAGATCGGGATCGGAACATACGAATGCCTTATGCAAACCCCTTCTTGCAATTTCGCCGGGGATTTCCTGAATGCACCCTGCGCCATGATAACTCGTTTCGTTCAATACGATTCTTGCCATAATTGATTCTCCTTATCAGT
>CAMAGA010000057.1 GCA_945833955.1 uncultured Clostridia bacterium | reverse complement strand
TTGCGGAAAATATTTTGTATAATAGGAGTGGAAATTAAAAACGGAGGTTTTATTATGAAATCGATCATCATCAATCTCGAGAAAGCTCCTGACGTGCAGAAGTTTGTGAACATCACGCAGAACCGTGTTGCTAAAATCATCTGCAGAAGCGGTGAATATGTCGTTGACGGCAAATCCATCCTCGGTGTCTTCAGTCTTGACCTTGCTAAGCCCATTCAGGTAGAAATTACCGGCGATGACGCTGACGCAGTTTTGAACGAACTTGCTATCTTCCAGGCATAAGTTCTTCCAGACAAATCTTTTTAATTTTCAACAAAAAGGGGGATTATCCGATGTAGCCGCAAGCTGCGTCGGATAATGTCGCTTTATGGATATTTGCGAGGTTCAGTTATGAACGAAGACGTAGATTCATCTTTAAATAAATTGATTATTCTGTTCTTTCTGGAACAGCTTGACTGTGCCATGCCTCGCAATACCGTCTCGGAAATTTGTTCCGCCAAAGGCTGGCTCACTTATATAGATAGCTCTATTTACATTCAGAAGCTCTTGAGCGACGGTTTTATATACAGCACCGACAAGGACAACAAGACCGAGGGCAATATCGTAATCACGGCGGACGGCAGGGAGAGCCTTGCCAATTTTTACATCAATATCCCTACCAGCCTGCGGGAAGAAATTACGGGTTACGTAAAGGAAAACCGCAACCGCCTGCGCATCCGCCAGGAATGCCGCTCCGACTATTATAAAAATAAGGACGGCACGTATACCGTGGTTTTAACCATTGCAGGGCCCGTGCAACCGTTGATGGAATTAAAGTTCGTAATCAACGATAAGCACACCGCCCAGTCCATACACCGCAAGTGGGAAGAAAAGGCGGTAGATATCTATTCCGTTTTGTACGATAATCTCATTGATTAAAAGGAGAAATGAAAATGTTCCGTTATATCACATCCGGCACCTGTTCCCGTGCCATTACGTTTGAAGTAGACGAAAATAACCGCCTGCATAACGTCCGTTTCGAGGGCGGTTGCCGCGGCAACACACAGGGCGTTGCCAGACTTTGCGAAGGTCAGGATATGGACGAGGTGGCGGCTTCCTTAAAAGGCGTGCTTTGCAGAGCCGGCACTTCCTGCCCCGACCAGCTTGCCAAAGCGATCGAAGCCTACAAACAAACCCTTTGATTGGATCCCGTAAAACTCTTGGATTCCAATCCCGTAAGACCCTTTGATTTTTAAAAAAAGAGCCGACAAGCCTGCCGACCCTTTTTATTCGTACCCATGCTTATCCCTGCTAAGGATAGGCATTTTTTTATGCGCATAATTTCGCCTTTCCATGTTGGCAGGCAACGGTCTGCCGATAGCGGGCGCAGACGCTTCCGCTTCCGATTATTTCCCATTGCTCCGTTTTACGGACAAACGCTCTGAAAAAACCGCAGAAAATTGCGGCTGAAAATTTTCTCTGCCCGGGAAGCCCCGAACTCTTTTACCGTTGCTTCGTACAGAACGGGGAGCTTTGCGCACGTTTCCAAGCCCTTCGGCGCAGGGATGCCGTCGTAATCCGAACCGAGCGCAAGCACGTCTTCGCCGCCCGTCCGCACAATATGCCGCGCGTGGGTAAGCAGGTTTTCCACCGTATCTCCACCGCCTGTGAACAGCGAATAAAAATTCAGCCCGATCACGCCGCCCCGATCCGCTATGATTTTTATCTGATCGTCCGTCAGATTGCGCAAAACGGGGGTAACGGCTCGCGCATTGCTGTGCGAAGCGCAAAACGGCTTTTTATAGACGGCGACCAAATCGTAAAAAGCGCCGTCGGAAAGATGCGAGCAATCCACCATCAGCGGCAACGTTTCCGCATAGCGCAAAAATTCTGCGCCGAGCGGCGTAATCCGTTCGCCGCACAGCTCGTTTTGCCCGTTCCAGCCGAGCGAAAACATACGCACCCCGCAAGAAAAGAGATACGCCAGATTGGAAATTTCCCCTTGTGCGGCACGGGCATTTTCCACCGTGAGCAAAGCGGAAATTACGCCGTCCTTCCTGTTTTGCAAAAGGGAACGGTATCCGTAAGCCGGGCGAATGCGGTCGGCATTTTCCCGCAAGGCGGCATAGTAACAGTCTATGCAATATCGGGCATAGCGGAACGGCTCTCTTTGCTTCGGCGGCGTAAATATGGCAAAACATTGCAAAAGATAACCTGCAGATAGGAGCCCCGAAAGGGAAATCTGCAGGTCGTTTTGTAAAAAGGTCTTGGGGGATACGGTAAGCGTATCCGAATGCATATCACAGGCGCAAGTCTTCAATTTTTTGCTCTTTTACCGTGCAGCAGGCGCAAAAGTCCCCGAATAAACTTCGGCGGACGGAAACAGATGATTTTCAAAAACAATACCTCTCTTTCAGCAAATGCCTTTATTCCAATATATGTTTTTATAAAGCAAACGGTTACCGCTTTTTTTGATTGACGAATGCGATTACCGTTCCCCTTTGGCACTCCACCGTTTGCGCCTCTTCCGTGACCACGTTACTGATGCCGAGGCACGTTCCCTTTTTGAGCGTTACGCCGCTCAGCGGATAATAAAAGCCGCTTGCGTTGCCGATTTTTGCCGTTTCCGTTACGGGCAAAAAAGAGACGGTCGTACCCATCCTTTCTTTTAAGTGCAAAACGGGCATAAAATGCTCGCCGAACAGAAAGATGCGGTTGTAATCCGTAACGATGACGGCAGGAACGCCGCTTTGATACGCCTTGTATAAGAGCTGTAAATTCCCTAAAAAATGGTCCTCCCTGCCGCCGCCTGCGCCGTAAATTTCTATACGGTCCACCTTCTTTGCCAGCATTCGCAAAAGCGCGATTTCGCCGTCCGTATAGTCCTTTTCGGAAGGGTAAATACGCTCGGGCGGCGGATCGGGCGTACAGCAGACGGAATCGAAGTCTCCGATATTTTCATCTATGCGCACCCTGCCCTTCGCCCAGTTATAGGCGCCGTCGCAACAGTAGACGAGTGCGTGCGCATCGTCTATCGCGCCGTGGTATTCGTCCCCGTTGAGCAAAATAATGCCTTTCATCTCTCTTCTCCAAAACAAAACGCCGCCTTTGCGACGTTTCTCTCCTTTATCGATTGCGCAACGCTTCGATTGCGGCACGCATATCGGCAGACTTAAAGACTGCGGACCCGGCAACGATCACGTTGGCTCCCGCCGCTTTGATCGCCCCCACGTTCTCTTCGTTGATGCCGCCGTCCACTTCGATATCCAGATCGTAAAAACCCTCCACGTCCGCCATTTCTCTGAGTTCCGCAATTCGATCCAGCGTTTCCGGCTTGAACTTTTGTCCGCCGTAACCGGGCACGACGCTCATTAAAAGCACCATATCGCAGACGGGCAATACCGAATGAATGGAGGAAACGTGCGTGTACGGACTGATGACGACGCCGCTCTTTTTACCGTAAGAGCGGATCATCTGCAACGTTTCATATAAATATCTTCCGCCGAACTTGCGGCAGGCTTCGTAATGCACGGACAGGATATCCGCACCGGCGTTGGCAAAATCCGCAACGAGCGTTTGGGGGTGTTCCGCCATGAGATGCACGTCCAGCGGCAGCGTGGTATGTTTGCGAATGGCTTCCACCATTTGCGAACCGAACGTAATGGGATGTACGAACTGACCGTCCATGACGTCGCAATGAATCATGTCCGCACCGTTTTTTTCCAACTCTTCCACAGCCGCGCCCAGATTTGCAAAATCGGCAGCCAAAATGGAGGGGGCAATTTTTATATTTAACATATTTTTCCTCTTTATTCCTTACTTGAAAAGCGTATCTATTATAACACAAGCTTTTACGGCTGACAACTTTTCGCATTCATTTTTTTGAAAAAATTATTCGACAGGTTTTGTCGAAAGGTATCCTGCCCGAAGCTGACCGCAAGCGCCGCCGATGTCCGACCCGATCTGCCTGCGGAGCGTGGCGGAAAGCCCGCCCTTTTCGAGTAGTCCCAAAAAGCGGTACGCCGCCTTTTCCGTAGTACTCTTCAAATCCCGTTCCTTCACTTCGTTCAGTCGGATTAAATTCACGTGGCACGGTCTGCCCTTTAAAAGCGCAATGAGTTCCTCGGCGTGGCGTTCGTCGCAGTTTTCCCCGGCGATGAGCGAGTACTCGAATATATAGCGTCTGCCCGTCTTTTCAAAATAATAGGCGCACGCCTTTAAAATTTCCTCTATCTTATAGGCTTTGGCTACGGGCATGGTACGCATACGTTCTTCGTCCTTAGTGTTGTGCAGAGAAATCGTCAGATTGAGCGGAATGCCCTCGTTGGCAAGCTCGTATATTTTAGGCACGATGCCGCAGGTGGAAAGGGAGATATTTCTTGCGCTGATGCAGATGCCGCCCTCCGCCGTAACGTTGCGCAAAAAGCGAATCGTTTCATCGTAATTATCGAGCGGCTCTCCGCTGCCCATTAAAACGAGATTGGTTACCTGTCGCTTTTCGGGCGTGCCGCCGTGCAGGGCGTTGACGACGAGTACTTCCGAAAGGATTTCCCCCGCAGTGAGGTTGCGGATGAGCCCGTTTAACGTGGATGCGCAGAATTTGCACCCCATACGGCACCCGACCTGCGTGGAAATACACTGCGTGTTGCCGTACTTATAGCGCATGAACACGCCTTCGATAATATTCCCGTCCGCAAGGGAAAAGAGGTACTTTTCCGTTCCGTCCGAGGAGGTAAAGGTTTCTATAATGCGAACGGGTTCGTCCTCGAAGCGTTCCAAAAGCTTTGCCTTGAACGCCTTGGACAGGTCGGAAATATCGCTGATTTTTTTACCCTGCATGAGCCCCGTATAGAGCTGCTTTGCCCGATACTTCTTTTCCCCCATTTCCATCACGAGCGTTTCCAGTTCCGCTAAATTTTTATCCTGTAAAATTTCTTTCATGATCTTATTCCGTGATATCCCCGAATTTTGCCTGCACGTAAAAAGCCAACGCCTCGGGCGAAAGTTCCGCCTGATAACCGCATTTGCCTGCGGAAACAAAAATCGTTTCGTATAGTTGCGCCGTTTCGTCTATCACCGTAGGGAAGCGTTTTTTCATGCCCACGGGCGAGCAACCGCCGTGCACGTATCCCGTCAGGGGCAACAGATCCCTTTGCCGGAGCATTGCAATCGACTTCTCCCCGACGAGCTTTGCCGCCTTTTTCAGATGCAAAGTCGCATTCACGGGTACGACGAAGACGTAATATTTTTTATCCGGTGAAACGGTAACCAGCGTTTTGAACACTCTTTCCGCCTCTTCCCCGAGCGTTTTTGCCACGGACTGCCCGTCCGTAATCGTCGGATCGTATTCGTGCGGCGTATAGCTTATGTGTGCGGCGTCCAAAAGCCGCATGACGTTCGTCTTTTCCATAAATCAACCCTTCCTGAGCTTGGCAACGTAGAAGCCTGCGCCGAAAGCGGTATCGGGCAGAAACTGCAAGCCGAACGCCGTCTTTTCATGCGGAAGCGGAGAAGAAATTGCTTCGGCACGGAATGCGGGATTCGCTTTTAAGAATTTTTGAACCGTGCCGTCGTTTTCCGATTGCAGAACGGAACAGGTGGAATATACGATATATCCGCCGTCCTTTACGTAACGGGAAACGTTCTGCAAAATCGAAAACTGCGTTTTGTTGAGTTCCGCAACGTCTTGCAGCGTTTTGTTGCGTTTGACGTCGGGATTTTCCGCAAACGTACCCAGCCCGGAGCAGGGAACGTCGCATAAAACGCCGTCGAACGCGCCTTCCCATGCAGGCGAAAACACCGTGCTGTCCGCCTGCACGGCGGTAACGTTTTCCACGCCCATGCGGCTTACGTAACTTTCAATGAGTTCCACTCTGTGCGTATGCAATTCGCAGGCGGTAATTTTTCCGCATTTTTCGGAGAGCAGAACGCTCTTGCCGCCGGGGGCGGCGCAGGCGTCCAGCAAGCTTTCACAAGGGTCGCAAACGGTGCAGATAGCAACCGAGCCCACCGACTGAAAGGTATAATCCCCCATGAAAAAACCGCCGTCCCGTATAAAATTGGGAAAAATGTAAACGTTGGGGAAAGGCGTATCCGTATGCGGCCGTTCCAGATACTTTTCCGCATCCCGCACGAAGCGGACGGTAACGCCCGAGGACTTTGCCGCTAAAATGCTCTCCGTCCGCTCGCCGTACCGTTTATCCAATACCCGCACGAATTCGAGCGGCATACTGTACCGAACGGACAGATTTTCCAAAGGATCTTCGGGGAGCGGCACCTTTTGTATATCGAAATTGCGCAGATACGCATTCACAAAGCCGCTCGCTCCGCCTTTGCCCAGCTTTTTGCATAGATCCACGGCAAAATCCGTAACCATATATTTATGCTTTTGCAAAAAGGCGAGCATATACATCGCAATTTTGAGCAGCGTCCGAATCGGGAGTTTGGGAGCCTTCGGCGCGTATTGCCGTATGCAGTAGTCGAAAAGAGCGTCGTTTTCCAATACGCCGTAAACGATTTTCACCGTCTGCGCCCGATTGGCTTCCTCTATGGGGCAATCGGAAATCGCCTGCTTTAAGTACGCGCCTTCCGAATAGATCTTCTGTAGTATACGATAGGGATCGTAAAGCGGATTCGTCATATCATTCCCCTAATTTTTCGCCCTGCGCAACCTTTTTGCCGTTGGCAAAATCCGTATCCCGCATACGCTTGCCGCCAAATGCCTGCAACTCGGTCAGACGGATATACCCGTCCTGACAGCGCACGACGACGCCCTTTTTGGGCAGAGCGCACACCACGGTGCCGACCTCGGAAGGCTGTTCTTCCGTATAGTCCGCTTCTTCCGCGCGGTAAACGTTGAGCACCTGCCCACGCAGGTAGGTATACGCCACGGGGGAAGGGTTCATGCCGAGAACGGTACGGACGAGTTCCCGGACGGGTTTGGAAAAGTCGAGAAGCGCATTCTCCTTTTGTATTTTGCGCACCTTGGTTGCGAGAGCGTTATCCTGCGGGGTAAGCGTAAAGTTGCCCGTGGCAAGCGTCTCTATCAGCCGAAGCGCCGCTTTTGCGGAAAGGACGGAAAGCCGTTCGGCAAGTTCGCCTGCCGTCTCGTTCGGCAAAATCGGCGTTTCTTCCGCAAACAGGATATCGCCCGTATCCATGCCGAGCGCCGTCTTCATAACGGTAACGCCGGTTACCGATTCGCCTGCCAGCACCGCGCTCTGAATGGGGGAAGCCCCCCTGAACTTCGGCAATAAGGAAGCGTGCAGATTGAATACGCCCAAGGGGAAAGCGTCCAAAATATCCGCCGTGAGCAGCTGACCGTAAGCGCAGGTTACCATGCAATCCGCACCGATGGCGACTATTTCCTGCACGTGTTCCCGAATTTTGGCAAACTGGTATACGGGCACGCCGAATTTTTCGGCGCACACTTTGACGGGCGGCGGCGTCAGAATATTCTTTCTGCCTACGGGCTTATCTTCCTGCGTGATGACCGCCGCCACGCACCCCGTGGAAAGCAAGGCTTCCAGCGGTTTTACGGCGTATTCGGGCGTTCCTGCAAAGACTATCTTCATGCTTCCTCCTCGTCGCTGCGGATATCCGTCGCCTTGTCCGTGTAGATGATGCCGTCCAGATGGTCGAATTCATGGCAGCAGGCACGGGCAAAAAAGTTCTTTGCCACGAGCGCATATTTCTGACCGTAACGGTCGTTAAAAATAATTTTCACTTTGCTCGGTCTCGTTACCATGCCCTGTTTGCCGCGCACGGAAAGGCATCCTTCGGGGCCGTTCTGTTCCCCTTTCTGCCAGACGAAAACGGGATTGATAAACTCAAAATACCCTTCGTCCACGTTGACTACGGCAACGCGCTTGGCTACGCCGATCTGCGGTGCGGCAAGCCCTGCGCCTTCCTCCGCAAGCACCGTGTCCTTTAAATCGTCCAACAATTGCGCCAACTCCTCGTTAAACTCCGTAATGGGTTCGCACTTTTTTCTCAATACCGGGTCACCGATCTGTACCACTTTCCGAATCATAATCTTTTGCTCCTTTTAACTTAAATTGGCAGGATTCTCCTCCACGTATACGAGAACGTCCCTGTCCTTTGCCTCGCCGCAAGCCGAGTACACGTTCGGAACGAGGCTTCCGTCCGTCATGCGCATGAGTATCTGGTATCGGAACCGATTCTGTATCCGCTTGACGGGCGAGTGCATTTTATTGATGAATAAAAATTTTTCCTTGTGGGTGAGATAGAGTTTTTCCACTTCTATCCATATCGCTTTCAACGCTTCCAGCGCCTTGGCTTCGTCTTCCGAGGTTACCATCACCCGAACGATTTTGGCAAACGGCGGAAACATGGTCGCTTTGCGCAGTGAAAGCTCGTTTTCAAAAAACGATTGGTAATCGTAGGCGCAGGCATACCGAAGCACCGCATTTTCCGGCGAGTACGTCTGCAACACGACTTTGCCCTTTTCCTCCGCTCTGCCGCTGCGGCCTGCCACCTGCGTTATGAGCTGAAAGGTTCTTTCTCCGCTTCTGTAATCGGCAAAATGCAAACTCATATCTGCATCCAATATCCCCACCAGCGTTACGGCGGGAAAGTCATGCCCCTTGGCGATCATCTGCGTGCCCACCAGAATATCCGCTTCGTGTGCGGCAAATGCCTGCAAGATGCGCAGATGCCCTTCCTTGCCGGAAGTCGTGTCGTTATCCATCCGCACGACTTTCGCCTCCGGGAACATTTCTTTCAGATCCCTTACGATGCGTTGCGTGCCCGTACCGGCGTAACGCAAATTCGTACCGCCGCATTCCGGGCAGGCGGAAAGCATTTTATATTTCGTACCGCAATAATGGCATTTTAAGCAGTCCTCTTCGCTGTGGTAGGTGAGCGTTACGTCGCAATTCTCGCATTTTGCCACGTATCCGCACTCCCTGCAAACCACCGTCTGCGAATATCCCCGTCGGTTCAAAAATAAAATCGCCTGCTTTTTATTTTGCAAACAGTCGGCAAGTTCCTCCCTCAGTACCGAGGAAAAAGCCGAATTGTTCCCCCTGCGGATCTCCTTGCGCATATCCGCCATGATGACCTGCGGCAGGGGACGGGCATTGATGCGCTCCGTTAAAGTAATCAGATTGAATTCCCCCGACTGCGCTTTGA
>CAMAGA010000056.1 GCA_945833955.1 uncultured Clostridia bacterium | reverse complement strand
GCGGCTATTGAGGTAATCCTGCCCCGGGATCAAGACGAGACCGTTCCGGAAAATTCCAAAGCCGCATTCGAACGCGCCATTAAATTGGGTTACCCCATCGAGATGGACGTTCGCTTTACAAAAGATAAAAAGGTAATCGTATTCCACGACGAAAAAGCAAAACGCATGACGGGTCTGCCCAAGGACGTCATTCAATATACTTATGACGAAATCAAAGATATTCCCCTGAAGGGAACCGATCAGCGTATCATGCTCTTTTCCGACTTCCTGCAACTCGTGAACGGGCAGGTACCCGTTCTGATCGAAGTCAAAGACGAACCCGGCAAAAAGGGATTGGTGGAAGAAACGATTCGTCTGCTCCAAGGCTATCACGGGGAATACGCGCTCCAATCCTTCAACCCCGTATACGTCAGCAAAATGAAAAAGCTCGCTCCGGACGTTTTGTGCGGCCAGCTCGTATCCAAAATCCGCTTCGTAAAGGGCGATCGGTTTATGATCTTCCTGCACAAAATCGTTTGCTTCCTTTTTTATCACCTGCTCTTTCCGCTCGTGATGCATTTTCTCAACCCGGATTTCATCAACTACGATAAGCGCATGATCCAAAAGCACGAAAAGCAAAGAAAGAAGCACGTTTTGCTTTGCTGGACGTTGAAGAGTCAGGCTGAATTTGAAAAATTCGCCGCTTTTGCCGATAACGTTTTATTTGAGAATATTTTACCGGAAAACTTCCCGACCCCCCTCTCCAACGAAAAACCGTAACGATTGGAAAAAACGCCGCTGCCCGTTTGCACAGCGGCGTTTTTTTCTTTAATCCAGCAAAAAAGAGTCGAGCATATCCCGTTGCATAAACACGTAGAAAGCATTCTCCACGGATTCAAATTCCGGCGAGTCCGCTCTTACCACCAAAGGCGTTTCCCCGGTTTCCGACGCAACGAAACAGCCCTGCATATCCTGCATATTCTGCAACTTCCATGCAAACCGACTTTCGATGCCCGGAATCAGACTGTTTCCGCCGGAAAGCCGAATTTCCCGTATGCGTTTCCCTTTGGATAATTCCTCCGAATCATAATTCGTCTGCATGAACATCTTGATAACGGAAGAGGTAAAGGAAATCGCATTATCCACCCAGGGGGCGATTGCCTCCTGCAAAACGGAAGCCGATACGGTACCGCCTCTGTTCTGATAGGAGTAAACGTATAACTCCCTTCCGTCTTCTTCGGAAAGCGTTTCCAAAGTTTCCCGGATATACTTTGCCTGGCTCCACGTAACGGGAACGATTTTATCGATCCTTCGGCGGCAACCCACGTCCAGAGAAACGGGCATACGACCGCTCTTGATTTCATTTTGCACCAGCGAATGCAGGGAGTTGAGTTCCCCGGAACAAACGATTTTCCGATTCCACATGATAGCCACGTTCACGCATTCCGCACCGAGGTCTACCAGACATACGGGGGCCTTTTTCTGCTCCTCTGCGTAGGACCCGCTTACGTAATCGAAAAAGAGCAACGCCTGCTGCAAATACAAAAACTTTAAATTACGGACGCCGCTCTTTAAGTACGCTTTACGGAACAAAGCCCTGTCCGAATCAAAAAGGTTGCAGGAAACTACGGCTATGACTTCCGCTTCCCTTACGTCCTCGGGGGAAAGCCCTATCTTTTTCCATAAATATTTGAGGTAAGCCACCACGTCCGCTACGGCGTATTCCCGACCGAGTTTCGTGATGCGCCCGTTGGATATAAAACGGTGTACGAGATATTCTTCGGAACACTCTTCCGCTTCTTTACCGAACCCGAACTGATTATTTTCCTTTTCTACCAGCATCGTCGGTTCCGTATAGACGTACTTTTCCACGTTTTCCCAATTGAAATTTTCAGACTTGATATCGTCCGAACCCGATACCGTGTCTACGTTGTCGCTTACAATCAATTTGGTCACGGCTGAGCCCATGTCTATAACGATATGCACCTTTTTCGTCTTTTTTTCCCGTTTCCAAAAAAACATACTTCCTTCCTCCGCTTTTCAATTTTCCAAACAGCCGATCACGCCGCATTTTTGCAACATGGTCTGTAACAGTTCCATAGGCAACCCGACTACGTTGGTATAACTGCCGTTAAAGCCCGCAATCATATCGGGGTTATCCTGTATGGCATACGCTCCTGCTTTATCCATAGGCACGCCGCTTTTTACGTAATCCGCAATCGCCTCGTCCGTCAGCGTTCGGAACGAAACGTCCGTTACGCAATAATCCGTTAAAACCGAGCCTTCCCACGCAATGCACACGCCCGTAATTACCTGATGCGTTTTGCCGGAAAGGCTACGCAGCATACGCACGGCGTCCGCTTCGTCTTTCGGCTTGCCCAGTATTTCTTTGCCCAAAGATACTACGGTATCCGCGCCGAGTACCACGGCGTCGCAATTGCGGGAAAACACGTCTTTTGCCTTTTGTTCCGCCAAGGCGCAAACGGTTTCTGCCGGCGTGCGATTTTCGTCCGTTTTTTCTTCCAGAAAAGACGGTTGAATGCGGAAATTGCCAATCAATTCGGACAGCAATTCTTTTCTGCGAGGAGATGCGCTCGCCAAAATAATTTCTTTCATAATTCACCCATAGATAACATACGGCAAATGCCGTCCGTAACGGACGGCATACCTCTATTCGCCATGAAAATCAAAGAATTTCCAGATTCTTTTTGAACGCACGCTTGAATTCCGTGCCCGCCGCCATCGCATCGCGGATCTCCAGACTGGCGTCTGCGCCTTCTACTTCCGTCTTCATGATCACGGAGTCACCTAAAACGTCGCAGTTGATACTCTTGACGACGCCTGCCATGCTCCTGTCCAGACTTTCCGCAATGCGCAACATGATCCCCAGCCGCTTGACGATCTCCAGATCTTCCTCCATCACGATGTCCTTATATTTTGCCCATTCGAGCATATTGATATCTTCCTTTTTATGGCAACACGCAACGAATGCGGCAAGCACGATTTCTCTGTGCGTTACGCCGTACAACGTAGAGTTTAAAATCATGTAGCAGCTATGCCGCTGATGATTGTAATACTTGATACGCATACCGCAATCGTGTAGAGTCGCCGCAATTTTCAGCACTTTGAGGTATTGCCTCGGGAACTTATGCAAAACCCGCAACTGTTTAAACAGCTGTACGCTGAGCTGAACCACGTGCTCCACGTGCGCTGCGGATTCGTCGTAATAGTGCACGAGGGTATTTAAGCTATAGCTTAAAACGTCCGTAACGGGCTTTTCTTCCGTGGAAGGCATCGCTAAGCTGAACATGATCCCTTCCCGCAAGCCTGCGCCGCTCAAAAGGAAGCGATCTACGTGCATAAAGTCCGTAAAGGATTTAATGACCGCAAACGCGGCAGGCAAAATATCCGCTCTGGCAGGACTGATGCCCTTGATCTTCCGCTTTTTGTCGATATCCAATACCCGAATCATATTATTGATGGAGTCGAAGTCGTCTACGGACATTTCGTAATTATGCACCGTATCTATCGGATATTTGCGGAACATCTTATGAATTTTAAAGAGGTTCCTGAACGACCCGCCCACGCCGATAAGCTGCACGTCCGGTTCCACGTCTTTCAGCCAATCGATTTTTTGCAATTCTTCGGTAAAGAACTCTTCCATTCTGGTCGCCTGTTCTTCCGGGCGAAGCGCAGGATCCGCAAAGCGATCCGTCAAAGTAACGGCGCCAAAGGGGAGCGTTACGTAATTGAGCATGGTACGCCGATTATAATATACGATTTTGGTACTGCCGCCGCCGATTTCCAGAATAATGCCTTTGGGCACGTCCATGGTATTGATAACGCCCCTGTATACGAGCGTAGCTTCTTCTTCCGCCGTTTGCACCTTTAATTTAATACCGCAGGTAGAATATATTTCATCCAAAAAGCTCTTTTGATTCTTCGCACTGCGCACCGCCGCCGTAGCCACCGCTATAATCTGGGTAACGCCGCTCGAATCACAAAGGCGTTTGAACATTTTTAAAGTTTTAATCGTTTCGGCAACTCGTTGCGGTTTTAAAAAACCGTCCTTATTCATATCCTGCCCGAGCCGAACGCTTTCCTTCAGCTCGTCCATAACCATAAAATAGCCTTCGCTATATATGTTTACGATAACCAATCTTGCCGAATTCGATCCCAAATCAATGATTCCGATTTTTTTCAAATTGCCACCTCTATCCAAACGAAAATACCGTTTTTAGTCTCTTTACCGTTATCCACCGATGTGAAAACTTTTGTCCACGAAATTATAACACATTTCTTTTTGGATGTACAGACCATTTTTAATTCTTTGTAAAAATAAGACAAAAAATCCGCTTAAAAATATATAAATTGCACAAAAATGCAGATGTTAATCGGATATTTTCAGTTATGTCCGTTTTTTTATGAAAAAACTTACCGTTCCGACAACGCTTTCCAACGATATAGAATATCCTTTTGATAATATTTTACTATGAAAAAGGCGATTTGTAAATACTTTTTTTAAAATTTTTTTTGAAAAAACATTATTATTTTTGCAGTTGCAAGCACTATGAGAAAGCCTCCGAATATTTTTCGCAGCAGGCGGGACGGCAGAAAAAACGACGTTACGGAAGACAAAACGGCAAAAATAACGGCGGGAATTGCCATATATTGCAAACCCTGCGTTTGTACAAGCCCGTTCTTTTTGTGGCGGGCAAGCGCAAATGCCGCCATCGGCAAAAAAGAAAGCAGATTGACGCCCTGCGCAATCCTTTGGTCTACGCCGAAAAAGACGGTGAGTGCCGGTATCAGCAACGTGCCGCCGCCGAAACCCATTCCGGCAGGAATACCGACCAAAAATCCGACTATCAAAAACAGATAAAATCGCATCTTGCTATATCCTTATTATATATTATATACCTATCATTTTGAAACCTGCCAAGAGCATGATTAAAAAGAAAGCAATCGTCAGGATACGCTCCGGAACGTAAAGTAAAAGCTTTGCGCCCACGATGCCGCCCATGACCGAACCGATTGCCGTGGGAATCAGAACGGCGTTATCCATCTTACCGGACAAAAGATAGACGAATGCGCTCACGACGCAAACGGGCAATACGACGGCTATCGCCGTGGCGTGTGCATACCGAGGCGTTTGCGCATAAACGCTTTGCAAAATGGGAACGGCAATCATTCCGCCGCCTCCGCCCAACAGCCCGTTTACCACACCTATGGCGATTCCGCCAAAAATCCCTGCAATTTTATTTATTTTCATGAAAAATTATCCCCCTAAATCATTGACTAAATTTTGCTTTTGGTTTATACTAATTCGTAATTGTAAGCGTATCTTTATTTTTATTTTTCAGTATGCCCCCTTATTCGCTTGATTATTATTGAAATTTATATTAAAATAATAAGGTACAAGTACTATTCATTTTTTTTGAAGGTGTTATATGACAAAGACTCACAACAACAAGCAAAGATTACGTTCCCTGCTCGTTACCGCCGTGGCGGTAATGCTTTCTTTCGTACTTCTGTTTACGGTTGCTTGCGGCACTACGGAATCCAACAATAATTCCTCCACCAACAAGACCGACGTACAGAAAATCACGAACGGAAACTTTGAGTTCTACGACGATAATGACGGCAAAAACCTCATCATCACTCCGGGCAGTTGGACAAAGTCCGTCGGCAGCGACGGCAACGGCAACAGCGCAAGCTCTTCCACTACGGCTTCCGGTATCGTCGATACCGAAAAATCCGCTTGGGATTCGCTTACGAAATCCGCCTTAGAAGACGGCACCGAACTGGATATAAAGAAGGCTGCGCAACTTTGGGATAGCATGAGCGCTTTCGACCGTCTGCAATTCTACGATGAATTCGACATCGACAGCACGGATGATTTCGCCGATTACGTTGCTTACAACATTGATAAAGACGATATCCCCGCCTGCGCTAACCCCGGCACGCACTCCTACGACGCTTCCTCCGCACCGGACGAAGATTCCGACGTGGAAACGCACGTGCTGATGTTGCACAACTACCGCTCCGATAAGAACGGTACCGCACAGAAGTATACTTCTTCCACGACGGTTACGCTTGCCGCCAATACTGCGGCTTACTTCTCCGTATGGGTAAAAACGGCGGATATGTCCTTTAACGGCAGCGAATCCAACCTTGTCAACGGCAACCGCGGCGCATACATCGGCGTTACGCACACGGTAGGCGGCAACACGCTCGATCAGATGCAGATCAAAAACATTGATACCTCCGCCGTTACCGAAAACAACGGTTGGGTAGAATACACGGTATATCTGAAGGCTTGCACTTACGCAACGAGTACCTTTACCATCGTGCTCGGCCTCGGTCAGGGCGGCGGCTCGGATAAGTACGCTTACGTGCAGGGTTACGCCTTCTTTGACGACGTTACCTGCAAGACGATTTCCCTCGCAGATTACGAAGAAGCTACTTCCGGCAACGTTCCTACCTGCTCCCTCTTCAGCAATGCGGACGAAAAGCTCTTTGCCGTCGGCAACGGGGAAACCTATCAGAACGACCGCACGTTTGCACTTGACCTGTACAGAGGCTTCCAAGCGATGAATCTGAACGGCTCCATGCAGATCGGTCTGACGGAGGAAAAGAAGGGCGATACCGTTTACGTAACTTCTCCTTCCGCAGGCAAGGAAGTCTATAAAAATCTGAACATCCCCACCGACAACGACGTTGTAACCCTTACGACGCTGGGTGCAATTCAGAATGCGGATGATTCCAACCCGTATCTGAAAAAGGTCAGCGAAGATTTTGAAACGCTTCCTTTTGCAGACAACACGCAGACCCTGCTTCTGATGAGTGCGGACGGCGCGCCTTACACTGCAAAATATTCCGATGCGGATATGTTTACGTTGCAGGCTGACGAATACCTCCTCATTTCCTTCTGGGTAAAGACTTCCGCCATGAACGGTTTCACCGGGGCAACGATCACCTTGAAGGACGGGGAAAATAACTCCGCAATCGGCGCATTCGACTCCACCACGCTCGATACGGTAGACATCGACGATAAAGAAGACCTTTACAACGGTTGGAAGCAGTGCTTCTTCTTCGTAAAGAACGAAACGTCTTCCGTAAAAGAATTCTATCTGGAATTCAATTACGGTTCTACAACGATCGTCGGTACCTCTGCTTCTTCCTATATCGACGGTTACGCCGCATTCACCAACTTTGAATTCTATCCCATGACGGAAGAAGAATTCGACTACACCGTAAGCGGCGACTATGCCGTTTCCGTATCCCTTTACGGCAACTACACTTCCGATACTTCCACCGCAGGATTTGACGACGTCATTTACAGCGGCGAAGAAATGATTCAGGACGGTGCGGCTACCCCCAAGAACTACACGGGTGTAGAAGGCGGCAGCTCCTACGTGGTTGCAGAAGGCGACTACTGCCTTGCAAACAACAACCCGAATGCAGGTCTTATCAACAAGAACTACTTTGAAAATTATCAGGCAAACAACTGCGCATGGCTCAACCTCGTTGCCACGGCAGAAAATATGTCCTATACGGAAGTACTTGCCAACTGGAACGCCCTGATGGGTACCACGCAACCTCTGCTCATTGCAAACGTTACGGAATTGGCTTACGGTTACATTGCAAACAGCAATTCTTCCATTTCCGCTTCCGGCTATACCGCAGTATCCGTTCGCGTTAAGGTAAGCGCAGGTGCGGTTGCTTACGTATACCTCATTGATACTTCCGATCCCGAAAAGGGCTACGGTTCCGTACTGTCCTTGGAAACTCCCGGCTTGACCTATTGGTACAACGATGACGGCGACGTTTGTAAGACGGACCCTGCATCCGATGACTACGATGAAAAGACGGACGTTGTTTACTATCTGGTAGAAGGCACCAACCTCTATGAACAGAAGGATGCAGCCGGCGTTTACTATGCAAACCTTGCAAACTACACCGCTGACGAAGACGGCAACCTGATTGCAAGCGATAAAGACGAAACCATCGTATATTACTATCACGACGGCAAGTATTATGCAAACTATGACGAAAGCAAAGATTCCTACTCCGTAGAAGTCCGCGACTTTGACCACAGCATTGCAAGATACGACTATACCGCTGAAAATGCCGTACAGAAAGAACTGTACGTAGTAGTAGACGGTAGAAATCCCGACGTTGCAGGCAAATGGGTAACCGTAACCTTCAACGTGCATACCGGAAACGAAGCGAAGTCCTATCGTCTGGAAGTATGGAGCGGTTCCCGTGACGGCAGCGTTACCGGCGCAGTCGGCAGCTACGTCGTATTCGACAAATCCACGCCTTCTTCCCTTTCCAATAATTACAGCGACCTCTTATCCGACGCTATCACCGCTATCTGCGATGAAACGGAAGCAAGCGGCGGTGAACTCCCTGAAGATTTCAATAAGGAAGATCTCACGTGGTATTCCGGCGCCGTATATCATACCTTCAGCTGGTACGATTCTCCCGAATACGTCCGCTATGACGAAGATAAGGACGAAGACGAAGTTGGCAACAAGAACCAAGGTTATTTACAGTCCGAACAGCAGGAAACTTTGATTTACTTGTATTACGAAGATACCGTTTCCAATGCAAATGAATTGACCTATTCCGTATTCGCTGACTTCTCCACCGTGGACGCCGATTATGCAGCCGATATTTCCGACAGTGACGACGACCACGATCACGACAACGAATCTTCTCCCACCTATGAAGTCGGATTGCTCGTAACCTCTCTCGTCTTCAGCGTTCTGCTTCTGATCGCACTCATCATCGTAATCGTTCGTTACTCCTTTGTAAAACTGCACAAGAAAGCCGCTTCCTCGGAAGTCTCCAAATACAGCTCCAAGCGTAAGCACTTCAAAGTGAAGTCTGACGAAGAAGAAACAACGGAACCCGAAGTCCAATCTGCAACGGAAGAAACTCCCGAAGAAGAGAAAGACGAAAACGACCCTTATGAAGAATAATCGATTCTGAAATAAAAGAACACTCGCTCTGCTATGTAGAGCGAGTGTTTTTATTGCTTTTGCATTACGGTTTTTTAGAGGAGAACTGTTTTATTTTTTAGATGGAAAGAGTTTACCTTTTTAGGGGAGAAGAGTTTACTTTTTTAGAGGGGAGAAGAGTTTACTTTTTTAGAGGGGAAAGAGTTTACTTTTTTAGAGGGGAAAGAGTT